>NZ_JAAGNB010001879.1:0-3902 GCF_010550475.1 Amycolatopsis sp. SID8362 | reverse complement strand
CCAGTACTCGACGTCGAACGTCGGCGTCTCCCGTGGGTCGTCGAGAACGCTGCTGTAGCACGGAATTCCGGCCTCACCCGGAGTCAGCCCGGCCAGGTCGTCGCGGAGCCGCCCGAGCACGGCGTCGACGGCGGCGGAGTGCCCAGCGCCGCCGACGGGCAGCCGCCGCGCCAGCCGCCCGAGGCGTTCGGCGTGCTCCACGAGCGCTTCGACCTGGTCGGCCGGCCCGCTGACGGTGCACTGGGTGGCCGACGCGTACACCGCGATCGCGACCTCCGGGAACTCCGCGAGTTCGGCGGGCGACAGCTCGACGACGGCCATCGCCCCCGCCCCCGACTCGTCGAGTTCGGTGAGCAGCCGCGCCCGGGTGGCCATGACGCGCAGGCCGTCGGCCACGTCCAGCGCCCCGGCGACGACGGCCGCGGCGACCTCGCCCATCGAGTGCCCGAGGACGGCCGCGGGGGTCACGCCGTGCGCCCGCCACAGCGCGGCGAGGGCGAGCTGCACGCCGAACAACGTCAGCTGGGTCGCGGCGAGGTCCGGCAGATCCCGGTCGAGCGCTTCGGACAGGGAAAACCCGGCTCCCTCGACGAAAACGGGATCAAGGGTCTCGATCTCGGCACGGAAAGCGGGTTCGGACTCGCGCAGAAGCCGCCCCATGCCCGCCCACTGCGACCCGTAGCCCGAGAAGACGAAGACCACGCTGGGCTCGGGATCGGCTTGACCCGCGACACCCCGCCCGGCCGCCAGCTCGCGCAGCGCCTCGACGACTTCCTCCCGGCTCTCGCCCACCGCCGCGCCCCGCACCGGCAGGTGCTCGCGCCCGTGCGCCAACGTGGCCGCGACCGCGCCGAGCGGCACGTCATCCTGGGCGAGCCAGTTCGCCAGCTCCCCGGCCCGCGCCCGCAGCACCGCGTCCGACCGCCCCGAGAGCGCGAACACCTGCGGCCCCGACGACTCGGCCCGGACCGGGTACGTCGCGGCGGGCCACTCTTCGAGGACGACGTGGGCGTTGGTCCCCCCGAACCCGAACGCCGACACGCCCGCCCGCGCCGTCCCGGGGTACCGCGGCCACGGGGTCCCCTCCGTGACCACCTGCAACCCGGCGAAGTCGATGTACGGGTTCGGCGCACGGAAGTGCAGGCTCGCCGGCAGCCGCCGGTGCGTCATCGCCAGCACCACCTTGAGCAGCCCGGCGATCCCGGCTGCCCCTTCGAGGTGCCCGAGGTTGCTCTTCACCGAGCCGAGTAGCAACGGCCGGTCCGCGTCGCGCCCGAGCACCGCCGAAAGCGCCCCGGCCTCGAGCGGATCCCCCAGCGGCGTACCGGTTCCGTGCGCTTCGACGTAGTCCACAGTGGAGGGATCGATCCCGGCGTAGGCGTCCCGCAGCAGCGCGGCCTGCGCCTCCGGGTTCGGTGCCGTGAGGCCGTTGGAGCGTCCGTCGGAATTCACCGCGCTGCCCCGGATCAGCGCCAGCACCCGGTCACCGTCCCGCCGCGCGGCGCGCAGCGGCTTCAGCACGACCACGCCGCACCCCTCGCCGCGCACGATGCCGTCCGCGGCGGCGTCGAACGGCTTGCAGCGGCCGTCGGTGGCGAGCACCCCGGCCCGGTGGAACCCGGCCGTGATCCCCGGCGACAGCAGTACGTTCACCCCCGCGGCGAGCGCGAGGTCGCTCTCGCCGCGGCGCAGACTCTGCACCGCCTGGTGCACCGCGACCAGCGACGACGAACACGCGGTGTCCAGCGTCAGGCTCGGCCCGCGCAGGTCGAGCAGGTAGGACAGCCGGTTTGCCGCGATGCTGGCCGCCGCCCCGGTGCCCGACCAGACGTCGACGCCCGCGACGTCGGTCATCGTCAGCGAGCCGTACTCGGTGGCCGACAGCCCGACGAACACGCCGGTCCGGCTGCCGCGCAGGCGGTGCGGCGGGATCCCGGCGTGCTCCAGCGCCGCCCACGCGACTTCGAGGAGGATCCGCTGCTGCGGGTCCATCGCCTCGGCCTCGCGCGGCGTGATGCCGAAGAACGCCGCGTCGAAACCGGCGACGTCGTCGAGGAACCCGCCCCGCGCCGGCAGTCCGGCGAGGTCTCCGGCGGGCGCGAACGTCTCCCAGCGGCCCGCCGGGACGTCGCCGATCGCGTCGCCGCCGGCGTCGAGGAACCGCCAGAACGCCTCCGGTGTCTCGATCCCGCCCGGCAGGCGGCAGCCGAGGCCGACGATCGCGATCGGCTCCCCCGCTTCCCGCGACGGCTCCGCGACCGGCGTCGATTCCACTGTGGACAAGTGCGCGGCGAGCGCGGCGATCGTCGGGTACTGCCACACGAGCGTCGGCGCCAGCGGGCGGCCGACGAACCGGCCCAGGTCGGCGGCGAGCGCCGTCGCGTCCCGTGAGGACAGTCCCAGCTCCTGGAGCGGACGGTCGGCGTCGACGTCGCCGAGCCGTTCCCGCAGCCAGGCACGGATCCCGGCCGCGTTCACGCGAGCCGCCGCTCGGCCAGCGAACCGTCCGCATAGGACGCCCGGCAGCGCGCCCGGCTGATCTTCCCGCTCGAGGTCCGCGGCACCTCGCCGGGTGCCAGGAAGACGACGTCGTGCAGGCGCAGCCCGTGCCCGGCCGACACCGCGGCCCGCAGGTCCGCGACCGCGCCGCCGACCTCGGCTTCGAAGTCCTTCGCGCGTTCCAGCACGACCACCGCCGCCTCCCCGTCGGGCACCTCGATCGCGAACGCCGCCGCCGAGTGGGGCCGCACGGCCGGGTGCGCCTCCACGGTCTGCTCGATGTCCTGCGGGTAGTGGTTGCGGCCGTCGACGACGACCAGGTCCTTGAGCCGGCCGGTGACGAACAGCTCGCCGTCGAAGAGCACGCCGAGGTCGCCGGTCGCCAGCCAGCCTTCGCCGGTCTCCGGGTCGAGCGGCGGCAGGCCGAAGACCGCCGCCGACGCGTCGGGCCGTCCCCAGTAGCCGCGGCCGACGTTCGGGCCGCTGACCCGGATCTCGCCGACCTCCCCCGGCTCGACGGCGTTCCCGGTCACCGGGTCGGCGATCCGCACCCGCTGGCCTGCCGGGCGGCCGCACGAGACGAGCGTGGTGCCGGCCGCGGCCGGAACGGCGAACCCGGCGGCGAGGCGGTCCCGGTCGAACGTGACCTGCCGGGCCTGGGTCCCGCTGTCGGTCACGGAAACGAGCACGGTGGCCTCCGCCAGGCCGTAGGACGACCGGTGCGCCTCGGGCCGCAGCCCGCACCCGCCGAAGGCGTCCTGGAACTTCGCGATCGTGGTGGGGAGCACCGGTTCGCTGCCGTTGATCAGCGACACGACCCGGCTCAGCTCCAGGAAGTCCTTCTCGGACTCGGTCACGCGGGAGGCGCTGTAGGCGTACGCGAAGTTGGGGGCCGCGCTGATCGCACCCGGGCTCGCCGAAAGCGCTTGCAGCCACCGCGCGGGCCGTTCGAGGAACGCCAGCGGGTCCATCAGCACCGACGCCATCCCCCCGACCATCGGCGCCCCGATGCCCAGGATCAGGCCCATGTCGTGGAACAGCGGCAGCCAGCTGACCGTCGACGTCGTCCGGCTCTCGACGCCGTAGGCCGCGCAGGCCTGACGGGCGTTGGCGAGCACGTTGCGGTGGGTCAGCACGACACCGGCGGGCGAGCGCGTCGAGCCCGACGTGTACTGCAGGTAGGCGACGGCGTCCGGATCGGGCCGGGGCCACTCGCGCGGCTCGGCCTCCGGGACCGCGTCCACGGCGACGACCTCCGGCCCGGCGGTGAACTCCCGCACCGCGTCGAAGTCCGCCGCGGTCGTCAGCACGACCCGCGGGGTGCAGTCGGCGAGCGCGCCGGCGAGACGGCCTTCGTGACCGGGCAGGCCGGGGGCGAACAGCGGCACGGCGACCAGCCCGGC
>NZ_JAAGNB010000682.1:0-210 GCF_010550475.1 Amycolatopsis sp. SID8362 | reverse complement strand
GCGCGCCGCGCGGGAGATCCGCGCGTCGCGCACCCTGGCGGTGGCGAGCGGCAACGCGCTCGACCGGATCGGCGCCGACCTCGCCAGCCCGCGGTTCTCGGACGAGCTGTTCTGGGACGCCGACGTCCAGACGCCCGCCACCCGGCCGTTGCAGCCGGCCGGCACGCGCGAGGACGACGCGTCCTACCGCGACCGGCTGCGGATCCTGCG
>NZ_JAAGNB010000293.1:0-867 GCF_010550475.1 Amycolatopsis sp. SID8362 | reverse complement strand
GATGGTTGCTCAAGGAATTGTGGAACTACTGGTTATGGCTTGCTCTGGTTGGCAATGCCTCGATGAGTACTGCGGACTTGTCCGCGTGGAAAGTGGAGCCGGCGCCTGGAGGGCATGTTGTTCATGAAGCACACTGTTGGGTCCTGAGGCAACACGCCTTGGGGCTAGAGCATAGCCTCAGGAACGCTGTTTGTTTCTGGTGTGGTGTTTGAGAACTGTAGAGTGGATGCGAGCATCTTTGTGGTCAAGTTGTTAAGGGCACATGGTGGATGTCTTGGCTTCAGGAGCCGATGAAGGACGTAGGAGGCTGCGATAAGCCTCGGGGAGCTGTCAACCGAGCTGTGATCCGAGGATTTCCGAATGGGGAAACCCAGCACCAGTGATGTGGTGTTACCCGCACCTGAATATATAGGGTGTGTGGAGGGAACGCGGGGAAGTGAAACATCTCAGTACCCGTAGGAAGAGAAAACAACCGTGATTCCGTGAGTAGTGGCGAGCGAAAGCGGAAGAGGCTAAACCGTGCATATGTCAAGCTGTCAGGCGTTGTGTGTGCGGTGTTGTGGGACCCACCTTGAAGAGACTGACATTTCTTCGGGTTGTTGTGCTGGTTAGTGGAACCGCTTGGGATGGCGGGCCGGAGTGGGTGAGAGCCCCGTACGCGAAAACCAGTTTCAAGGACCTTGGTGGTGTTCCCGAGTAGCAGCGAGCTCGTGGAATTTGCTGTGAATCTGCCGGGACCACCCGGTAAGCCTAAATACTTCCTGAAGACCGATAGCGGACGAGTACCGTGAGGGAAAGATGAAAAGTACCCCGGGAGGGGAGTGAAAGAGTACCTGAAACCGTGTGCCTACAAGCCGTCAGAGCCTT
>NZ_JAAGNB010001824.1:0-7446 GCF_010550475.1 Amycolatopsis sp. SID8362 | reverse complement strand
CCGCCGTTCGTCGGCGAGCTCGTGCGCGCGACGGCGGAGGCCGAGGTCAACGGCTCGCCGCGGCCCGCGCAGACGCCCGCCGACCTGCCGGACGAGCGCGCGCTGACCCGCGTCGCCCGCGGTGAGCAGGTGCGGAACCTGCGCGGCGGGGAAACGCTGGAGCTGCTCCAGCAGCGGCTCGCCGAGCACGGCGTACCGGCCGCCGCGTACCGGATCGGCGCGAACGAGGTGCCCGCCGAGGGTGTCTGGACGCTTCGCCGCGCCGAGAACGGCTGGGAGGTCTCGCGGCCGCCGTTCGACGAGCCGGTGGCGTTCGGCTCGCTCGGCGACGCGGCCCGGTTCCTGCTCGGCGTGCTGCTGATGCTGCCGCCGCGCCCGGCCGAGGAGTCCGACCAGCCCGCCGACTGGCCGATCCTGCCGATGCGCGGCGAGCCGCCGTTGAACTTCTACCGCGGCAAGCGCCTGATCACGCTCGCGCCGGGCACGACGGTCGTCCGGTTCGGCAACGAGACCGGCAACCTGGTGCACGCGGACGGCTCGCGGTTCGTCGAGACGTCGCTGGCGTTCGAGCGCGAACGCGAGAAGCGGCTGTACCGGGTGCTGCGCGGGGTGCGGGTGCTGACCGGCGTGACGGCGCCGTGGAGCGGGATGCCGGGCGGCGCGGTCGCCTACCTGCTGCCGCGGCCGCTCGCCCAGCACGTCGAGACGGGCTCGCTCAGCAGGCAGTGATCAGGACGGCGGGCGACCACCAGTAGTCGGCGAGCGGGGTGACGTCGACGTCGGTGAAGCCCGCCGTCTCCAGCTGTTCGACCCAGGCCGCGGCCGGCTGCTCCCAGTTCGTGCGCTCCTGCCCGGAGACGATCCCGAGCAGCACCGGCAGCAGGAAACCCTGCGCGACCAGGGTGGCGTCGTCGCCGTACTCGGCGACCCCGCGCTCGTAGCGTTCGACGAGCGAGCGCAGGTGCGCCGGCGAGCCTTCCTCGAACTCGGGGACGTCGAACTCGGCGATGACCAGCTTCCCGGTGCGCAGCTGCAGCGCGCGCAGCACGTCCGCGCGCTGCTCGGGCTCGATGGACTGCAGCGCGAAGGTCGACTGGACGAAGTCCCACCCGAGGTCGTCGCGGGCCAGGAAGTCCTGGGCGGTCGACTGCCAGCACTGGGCCGTGGGCACCCGCTCGTGGACGCCGTCGAGCAGCGCGGCCGACGGCTCGACCAGGTCGATCCGCGCGGGTGTGTGCGCCGCCTGCTCGAGCGCGGGCACGACGGCGAGGCCGTCCCCGCAGCCCAGGTCGAGCAGCGATTCTGGCTTCTCGGCGTCGTAGCGCTCGGCGAGCGCGGCGCTCAGCGCCCGGTACAGGCCGACGTTGCCGCCACCGCGGATGAACGCCGTGAACGCGCCCGGCTGGTCGTACACCGGCGCCGAGCCGTCCCCGCCCAGGTAGGTCCGCAGTTCGTCGGCCAGCGAGGAGCCGGCGCGCCCGGCTTCGGCGGCGAGGGCGGCGGCCTGGTCGCGGTCACCGGCGCGGTGGGCGGCGAGGGCGTCGGCGAGCAGCTCGATCGAGGTCATGTCTCAGGAGATATCAGAACGGGACCCAGAGCGTCACTCGCGTGCCGCCCCCGGCGAGTCCCGATTCGACCCGCGAGGTCCCGCCGACCTCGGCCAGGCGTGCGGTGATGGACTCGCTGATGCCGAACCCGGCCGGGTGATCGGCGGCGCTGAAGCCGCTGCCGTGGTCGCGGGTGATCACCGCGATGCCGCCGTCGCGCTCCTCGACCCGGACCACGACCCGGTCGGTGCCGGAGTGCTTCATCGTGTTCCGCAGCGCCTCGCGCACGGCGTCGCGGATCGCGATCTGCCGGACTTCCGAGAGCGTGTCGTCGTCCAGCTCCGCCACCACGAGCTGGGCGCGCAGGCCGTCGCGCGCCATCTCGGCGGCGAGCGCGGCGAGCTTCTCGCCCAGCGGCCGGGCCCCCGCCTCGGCCCGCTCGGACTTCGCCGTCTCGATCGTCTGCCGGATCTCCATCGCCTGCGCTCGCGCGAGCCGCTGGATCTCGACCAGCCGCTCTTCGGGGTTCGCCGTCCCGGACAGCGCCATCGCCTCGAGCGTCTGCAGCACGGTGTCGTGCAGCATCCGGTGCTGCTGGGCGCGCTCGGCGAGCCGCCCGTTGCGCGTGCCGTACGCCAGCGCCAGCCGGGTGCCGAGGCCGGTCAGCAGCAGCGCGGCGGTGGCCAGGAACAGCTCGGCGAGCAGCACCGAGTACGTCGAGAACGCGGCGCCGACCTCGAACCGGCCGGTGTTGAGCCAGTTCGCGAGCATCCGCAGCGGGAAGCTCGCCAGCCCGAACACCAGTCCACTCGGGACGCCCAGCGCGAGCGTCAGCAGCCCGGCCTCGCCGAACAGGTGGACGCTGCTCACCGCGAGCGCGTCGAAGTAGCCGTCCGCCGGCACGGTCACGGCGAGGACGAGCGGCGAGAGCACGGTGAAGACCAGGTCGACCGCGAGGAGCTTTCCGGCGTCCCGGCCGCGGAACGGCGCCGAGCGGAACATCCAGCGGAGGCCGATCACGTTCAGCGCAACCGACAGCAGCGTGAACACCCCGACCGGCAGCAGCCCGGTCGTGCCGTGGCGGGAGGCGTAGACGCCGAACTGGCCGGGCACGGCGAGCAGCCGGTAGGCCAGCGGGATGAGCACGACGTACCGCGTGGCGCGCAGCAGCAGGCCGTCCCGCTCGCCCGGGTCGATCGGGCCGTTCATCCGCGAGATGCGCCGCAGCGCGTGCATCGGCGTGGGGTCGGCGATCTCGTCGGGGAGCTCGCTCGTGGCTGCTGCGATCGCGGGGGCGCCGCGGCGCATCAGCGCCACCAGGAAGCTGCCCCCGCCCGCCGTCACGGCTCAGCCGTTCCCGATGCCGTTTTCCGCGGCCCACTGCCTGAGCTCGGCCACGGCTTCGTCGTGCTCCAGCGGCCCCCGGTCAAGCCGGAGGTCCTTGAGGAACTTCCACGCCTTCCCGACGTCCGGCCCCGGCTTGATGCCCAGCAGCTCCATGATCTGCTCGCCGTTGAGGTCCGGGCGGACGCGGTCGAGGTCCTCCTTGGCCTTCAACGCCGTGATCCGGGCCTCGAGGTCGTCGTACGTCGCCTGCAGCGCGGCCGCCTTGCGGCGGTTGCGCGTGGTGCAGTCGGCGCGGACCAGCTTGTGCAGCCGGGTCAGCAGGGGGCCGGCGTCGGTGACGTACCGGCGGACCGCCGAGTCCGTCCACTCGCCCTTGCCGTAGCCGTGGAACCGCAGGTGGAGGAACACGAGCTGGGAGACGTCGTCGACGATCTCCTTCGAGTACTTCAGCGCCCGCAAACGTTTGCGGGCCATCCGCGCGCCGACCACCTCGTGGTGGTGGAAGCTCACGCCGCCGCCCGGCTGGAACTCGCGCGTCGCCGGCTTCCCGGCGTCGTGCAGCAGCGCCGCCAGCCGCAGGATCAGGTCCGGCTCGGACGTCGGCTCGTGCGACTTCTCCAGCTCGATCGCCTGGGCGAGCACGGTCAGCGAGTGCTGGTAGACGTCCTTGTGCTGGTGGTGCTCGTCGATGGCCAGCCGCATCCCGGGCACCTCGGGCAGCACCCGGTCGGCGAGCCCGGTGTCGACCAGCAGCTCCAGGCCCGGCCGCGGGTCGGCGGCCAGCAGCAGCTTCGACAGCTCGGCCTGCACGCGCTCGGCGGTGATCCGGTCGATCTCGCCCGCCATCGACGTCATCGCGTCGACCACCCGCGGCGCGGCGGTGAAGCCCAGCTGCGCGGCGAAGCGGGCGGCCCGCAGCATCCGCAGCGGGTCGTCGGCGAACGACTCCTGCGGCGTCGCGGGCGTGTCGAGGACCTTCTCCTTCAGGGCGCTCAAGCCGTCGTGCGGGTCGATGAACGTCCCCGACGCCAGCTCGACGGCCATCGCGTTGACCGTGAAGTCGCGGCGGAGCAGGTCGCCCTCGATGCTGTCGCCGAACGTGACCTCGGGGTTGCGGCCGACGCGGTCGTAGCTGTCCGCGCGGAACGTCGTGATCTCGAGCTGCATGCCCTTCTTGGTCACGCCGATGGTGCCGAAGGCGATCCCGACGTCCCAGACCGCTTCGCCCCACTCGCTGACGATCTTCAGCACCCGGTCCGGCCGGGCGTCCGTGGTGAAGTCGAGGTCGCCGGACCGCCGGCCGAGCAGCGCGTCGCGCACGCTGCCCCCGACCAGGTAAAGGCGGTGGCCGGCACTGGCGAACCGCTCCGCCAGTTCCTCGGCCAGGGGGGAGACCCGCATCAGCTCCACCACCGCGTTCTGCTTGACGACCACGTCGTTCACGAAAATCCCACTACGTTCCAGGTGCGCTTGCTCCGAGCACCGCCGGACACGGACACGGAGAGCCAGCCTACCGGGGCAACCGTTTGCTCTAGCATCGCAGCATGTCTGGATCAGCCGGCCGACCCGGCGCCTCGAAGCCGCGCAGGCGGCGCAGGCGCCAGCGCGGCAGGCGCCTGACCACGGTCGACGAGACGTCGGCCGGTGGCCTCGTGGTGGACGCGGCACGCGAACAGGCGGTGCTGATCGGCCGGCTCGACCGGCACGGCAGACTGCTGTGGTCGCTGCCCAAGGGCCACATCGAGGACGGTGAGACGGTGGAACAGACGGCCGTGCGCGAGGTGAAGGAGGAAACCGGCATCTCCGCGCGCGTCATGCGGCCGCTGGGCACCATCGACTACTGGTTCGTGGCCGAGCGGCGGCGCATCCACAAGACCGTCCACCACTTCCTGCTCGAGGCGCTCGGCGGTGAGCTGTCCGACGAGGACGTCGAGGTCACCGAGGTGGCCTGGGTCCCGCTGGCCGAGCTGGAGACCAAACTCGCCTACTCCGACGAACGCAAGCTCGTCCGGAAGGCCAAGGAACTTTTCGCGCGCCCGGACGTCCACGGACGAGACGAGCACGCCCCTGAGGGAGCCCCCGAGTGAAGCGGTTCGCCGCAGCCTTCCTTTCCGTCCTCTTCCTGGCCGTCCCCGCCTTCGCCGGAGCCTCGGTGGCCCAGGCGGAAGAGGGCGCCCGCCTGCGCGTCGACCTGGATCAGCTCGCCCCGCGCGTGATCACCGGGTCGACGACGACGCTGACCGTCGCGGGCACGGTGACCAACACCGGCGACCGGAAGATCACCCGCCCGCAGGTCCGCCTGCAGGTCGGCGACCGGGTCACGACCTCGCGCGGGATCAACGACGTGCTCTCCGGCGCCGTCGTCAAGGACAGCCCGCTGACCGACTTCGCGTCGGTCGCGGACGCGCTGGAGCCGGGGCAGACCGCGCCGCTGAACATCACGGTGAACCTGACCGGCCCGCGGGCGGAGCGGTTCAGCCGCCCCGGCGTCTACCCGCTGCTGGTGAACGTCAACGGCACGCCGGAGTTCGGCGGGCCCGCCCGGCTCGGCGCGGTCAGCATGCTGATGCCGGTGCTGACCAGCCCCGGCAAGCAGGCCACCGGCCGCGCCGGCGCGCCGAGCATGACCATGCTCTGGCCGCTGACCAGCAGCGTCCCGCAGGTGTACGCGGCGCCGTACGGCCAGCCGCTGGTGCTGCGCGACGACCGACTGGCCGCCGAGATCGTCGGGGACGGCCGGCTGAACGCGCTGGTCACCGCCGCGGCTGCGGCCGTGCACGGCAACTCGAACCTCGCGAAGTCGATGTGCTTCGCCCTCGACCCGGACCTCCTGACCACGGTCGACGCGATGAGCCGCGGCTACCAGGTGCACACCGACGGCGGGAACGTCCAGGGCAAAGGCACCGAGGCCGCGAAGGCGTGGCTCACCTCGCTCAAGACGCTGCTGACCGGCCGGTGCGTCGTGGCGCTGCCCTTCGCCGACGCCGACCTCGAGGCCGTCGCCAAGATCCGCCCGGGCGACACCTCCCTGGTGACCGCCGCGGTCTCGGGCACGGCAACCATCCAGCAGCTGGCCGGCGTCACGCCGCAGACCGGCGTGCTCTGGCCGGGCGGTACGCCGAGCGAAGCGGTGCTCGCGGCGTTGTCCCAGGCCGGCGTCCGCACGGTGCTGACCGACACGGGCAAGCTGGCACCCACCGCGGCCGGCGGCGGCGTCACCGTGCAGGGCAGCACCGTGCGCGCGCAGCCGACCGACTCGCTGGTGTCGGCCGCCATGACGGGCGTGCGGACCGTGCCCGACTCGGTCACCGTGCCGGTGAACACCGAGCGGGCGATCTCGAGCCAGAACGGTCTCGGCGCCCTCGCCTTCCGGGCCGGCCTCGGCCAGCCCGCCGGCCAGGAACGGCCCGACCACCTGCTGATCGCCCCGCCGCGGCGCTGGGACGCGCCGGCCGCGGAGCTGACCGCGTACCTCGAGCAGGTCAGCGCCTTCATCAGCGCCGGCGTGGTCACCCCGATCGCACTCCCGTCGCTGCTCTCGGCCGACCCGGCCGCCACCGGCGCGGTCGGCGACAGCGGCCAGGACCCGAACGCGGCCGTCGACCCCCAGGTCGTCTCGACGCTCTCGGCCGTCGAAGGCCAGGCCGCCGGCATGGCGTCCTCGATGCAGCTCGACGCCACCAAACGGGTGAAACCGGATGATGTCGTCGCCCCGGTCCGGCTGGCCGAGCTCCGCGGCGCGTCGACGGCGTGGCGCGGCCTGCCCGCCGACGCGGCGACCGCGAACGCCCAGGCGGAGATCGCGGCGATCAGCGACCGCGTGAGCGTCCAGCAGCCGCGGCAGACGATCGCGCTGGCGTCCGGTAACTCCCCGCTGCCGGTCTACGTGGTGAACGACCTGCCGGTCGGCATCAACGCGCGGTTCACCCTGAGCAACAACACGGGCCTGCGCGCGGACGTCAGCAAAGAGGTGTCCTTCCCGGCGGGCGGCGGCCGCCAGTACCTGCTCCCGGTCGAGGCGCTGCGGGCCGGCCGGTTCAGCGTCGATGTGTCGTTGAGCACGCCCAGCGATACCCCGCTCGGGTCATCCGCGCGGTTCGAACTGACGTCCACGGAGTACGGCGCGATCACCATCATCGCGACCGTCGCCGCAGGTGTGGCGCTGCTTCTGCTCGCCTCGAGGCGCATCTACCGGCGGGTAAAGGACGCCCGGGCCGGACGCGATGTAGTGGACTGATCCCTCGGCCTTCGCGTGTTCCGGGCGGTTCCCGATTACCCTTGGTCCGCACATGCGCGGCACCAGGCCGCGGCACCGGAGTAGAGCACCGAGGATTGGGCGCGCGTTGGAGAGAGAGCCGGGCTTACCACCCGAGCGTGCGAGTCGTCCTCGGCGCGAAGCCGGTCCGCCCCCGCAACGGGGGGACGGGCCCCCGCGCGCGTCGCAGCCGGTCCGCCGCCAGCAGCCCCCACCACCGGAGGAGCGCGGCCGTCGGCAGCCGCCCCGCAACGGCCACACCCGCCACCTCCCGACCCCGGACGACGCACAGCGCCC
>NZ_JAAGNB010001766.1:0-8438 GCF_010550475.1 Amycolatopsis sp. SID8362 | reverse complement strand
GTGGCGCCGCGCGAGGTGCTCGGCGACGGCCGACGTGCCGATCCCGGGCGGCCCGGCGAGCAGCACGAAGCGGTTGCGGCCGGCCTGGAGGCGCTGCTCCAGCCCGGCCACGAGTTCCGCTCGCCCGATCAGCAGTGTCACGTCCACCTCACGCGGGTTCAGCCGAGGTCGCCTCCGGCCACGGGCAGGACCGTTCCGGTCACGTAAGAGGCCTCGTCGGAGGCCAGGAACGCGATCGCTGCGGCCTGCTCGTCCAGCGTGCCGTATCGCTTGAGCAGTGACGACTCGAGCGTCTGGTCGATGTGGGCCTGGAACCAGTCCTGTTCCCGCTCGGTCGCCAGCGCCGAGCCGCCGCGGGAGACGCGGCGGGCCGGTGCCTCGGTGCCGCCGGGGGCGGTCGCGACCACGCGGATCCCGGCGTCGGCGCACTCCAGGGCGAGGGAAGCGGTGATCGCGTTGATCCCGCCCTTCGCCGCGGAGTACGGAATCCGGTGGATGCCGCGGGTGGCGGCCGACGAGACGTTGACGATCACCGCGCCCGCGGCCATCGACGGCAGCGCGGCCCGGCAGGCGAACAACGTGGTCAGCAGCGACCGGCGCAGCTCGGCTTCGATCTCCGCCGGGGAAAACTCGGTGAACGGCTTGAACCAGATCGCCCCGCCGACGTTGTTGACCAGCACGTCGATCCGCCCGAACCGGGCGAGCGCCGCCTCGACCACGGCCTGCGCGCCCTCCCACGTCTCCAGGTCGGCGACCACGGCTTCCCCCGCCAGCTCGCCGGCCACGCCTGCGACCAGGTCCGAGCGGTCGGCCAGGACGACCGAACCCCCTTCGGCCGCGATCCGGCGGGCGGTCCGCTCGCCGATGCCCTGGGCCGCGCCGGTGACGACGACGACCTTGCCGTCGAACCGGCCCGGCGTGACGAAGGCCGGCCGCGCGGGCTCGGCGGCCATCGCCCGGCGGGTGGTCTGCTTCGAGCGGTCCGCGTGTTCGGCGATCACCCGGCGGGCGGCCGCCCGGTCGCCGAGTTCGAAGGCGGTCACGATGTCGAGGTGGTCCCGGGTGCAGCGCGGGTGGCACCAGGTGGCGTCGCGCAGGGTGGTCTCCATGTGCCCCTTGACGCCGAGGGCGCGGTAGGCCTGCAGGAGGTGCTCGTTGCCGGTGAGGGTGAACAGGTAGTCGTGGAAGGCCGCGTTGGCTTCGGTGTAGGCGGCGGCGTCGACGAACCGGTCACCGTCCACACAGGGCACGGCCGACTCGGCGAGCAGCCGGTAGCCTGCCAGCTGCCGCGAGTCGAGCCGCCCGATGGTCAGCTCGACCGCGCCCAGCTCGAGGGCTTGCCGCGCCTCGAACACGGCGTCCGACTCGTGCACCGACGGGTGTTCTTCGCCGATTTCGTAGTGGCCGGCCTCCGGTGGTGCCGGGAAGATGTCCTGCCCCGCGATCGTCCGGGCGACGGCGGCTTCGGCGGTGGCCGAGAGCGGTGTTCCCGCGCGTAGGGGCGTGACCGCGAGGGCGGGGAACAGGTCCTGCCCGGCCACGCTGCGGCTCGCGGCCGGTTGCTCCACCACAGGCTCGGGCACGACGACGGGATCAGGTGAGGGACGCGGCGGCGTCGCGGCGAGGGCGAACTTCTCGTAGTAGAAGCCGGTCGGTTCGAACCCGGCGTCGGCGAAGTGGGTGCGGACGGCCTCGACCATCGGCGGCGGGCCGCAGAGGTAGACCGCGACGTCGCCGCCGTGCAGGTGCTCGTCGCGGATCAGGGTGGTGACGTACCCCTTGTGGCGCGCGGTGCTCCCGGGATCGGCGACGCAGTGGTCCCAGGTGAAGTTGTCGATCCCCGCTGCCAGTTCCGTGAGCGTCTCGACTTCGACGAGGTCGTCGTCCGTGCTGACGCCGTAGACCAGGTGGACGGGCCGCGTGGAGCCGGCCGCCCGCAGGGTGCGCAGGATGGACAGGATCGGCGCGAGCCCGGTGCCACCGGCCAGCAGGAGCACCGGGCGTTCGGTCTCCCGCAGGAAGAAGCTGCCGTGCGGGCCGGTGAAGGTCAGCTCGTCGCCGATCCGGGCCCGGCCGGTCAGGTACTCCGACATGACGCCGCCGGGCGTGATCTTCACCAGGAACGTCAGGTGCTTGTCGTCGGGGGCGTTGCTGAACGAGTACGACCGGGACTCCCCGGTGCCGGGCACGGCGATGTTGACGTACTGCCCGGGCAGGAACGCCAGCTTGTCCCGCTCCGGCGTCTCGAGCGTGACCGCGACGGTCGTGGGGGAGAGCCGGTCGAGCGAGACGACCGTCGCCGGGTACGTCGCGGCCTGCGTCTTGGCGACCGCCGACGTGCTCGCGATCCGCAGGACCAGGTCCGACTTCGGTTTCATGCTGCACGGCAGCACGTACCCGCGGCCGGCCTCGTCGGCGGTGAGTGCGTCGTCGATGTAGCTGCCGCCGTCGTACTCGCCGGATTCGCAGAACGCCTTGCACGTGCCGCACGCGCCGTCGCGGCAGTCGAGCGGGATGTTGATGCGCTGGCGGTAGGAGGCGTCCGCGACGGTCTGGTCCGGTGCGCACTCGATGAACCGGGTGACACCGTCCTCGAAGGACAGTGCCACCTGATACGGGGCTCCTTGGAGCGTCATGGCGGACCTCAGATGTGGTAGACGTCGACGACGTGGTGGATGTAGTCGTTCTTGAGCACCACGGTCTTGCGGCGGATCAGCGGCGCCGGCCCGGAGAAGTCGATGGTGCAGAACGACGTCCCGTAGTACGGGTCGACGGTCTTGTACCGGAAGTACATGGTGTGCCAGTTGAACCGGACGTCCACGACGTCCCCGCGCCGCTCGATCAGCTCGACGTTGGTGATGTTGTGGCTGGTCCGCGGTTCCGGGATGGACGTCGCGCTGGAGCGTTCGGTGCGGATGCGGAACACCCGGTCCTCCAGGCCGCCCTTGTTCGGGTAGTAGATGAGCGAGACCGACGTCCGCGGGTCTTCGGTGAGCAGGTCGTCGTCGCCCCAGGAGGGCATCCAGTACACGACGTCGTCGGCGTAGCACTCCAGCCACTTCTCGAACTCGCGGTCGTCGAGGTAGCGGGCTTCGCGGTAGAGGAACTGCTCGACGTCGTGCCGGGTGATCGTCTTTTCGGCCGTGGTCATCGGGTTTCTCCTCGCTCCGCGGCGATCGCGGCCCGCATGGTCTCGCGCCAGTACCCGTGCTGGACGGGGTAGAGGCCCTCGTCCTCGTTCTTCCGGCCCGCGGAGATGACGCCCTTCATGTCCAGCGCCTCGGCGACCTCGTCGGGGCCGGTCAGCCAGTGCTGCGCGCCGCGGCTCATGTCGTTCCACGGCGCGGCGGTGGCGCGGAAGGTGAGCTGGCAGGAGCGGAACTCCTCCAGGTCGTCCGGGGTGGCCATGCCGGAGGCGTTGAAGAAGTCCTCGTACTGGCGGATCCGCCACGCCCGCGCGTCGGCGCTCTCGCCCTTGGGCGCGATGCAGTAGATGGTGACCTCGGTCTTGTCCGGCGCGATCGGCCGGAAGTGCCGGATCTGGGTGGAGAACTGGTCCATCAGGTACACGTTCGGGTACAGGCAGAGGTTGCGGGAACCGCGGACCATGAACTCGCCCTTGGCGTCGCCGAACTTCTCCTTCAGCTCGGCCATCCGGTTCCACAGTGGACGGTCCTGCGGGTTGCCCGCCCACGTCCACAGGCACAGGTGCCCGTTGGGGTAGGACCAGTAGCCGCCGCCGGACTTGCCCCAGCTGCCCGCGTCGAGGGTCTTGGTGTCGTTCTTGGACTCGCCGGTGTTGCGGCGCGCGGTCGTCGCCGCGTAGTTCCAGTGCGTGGCGGTGACGTGGTAGCCGTCGGCGCCGTTCTCGGCCTGGACCTTCCAGTTGCCGTCGTAGGTGTAGGTCGACGCGCCGCGCAGCACCTCCAGGCCGTCGGGGGACTGGTCGACGAGCATGTCGATGACCTTCGTGGTGTCGCCGAGGTGCTCGTCGAGCGTCGTGACGTCGGGGTTGAGGCTGCCGAAGAGGAAGCCGCGGTAGGAGTCGAAGCGGGCGACGCGCGTCATGTCGTGCGAACCGCCGGTGTCGAAGCTTTCCGGGTAGCCGGCGCCGTCGGGGTCCTTGACCTTGAGCAGCTTGCCGTCGTTGCGGAACGTCCAGCCGTGGAACGGGCAGGTCAGCGTGGTCCGGTTGTCGGTCTTGCGGCGGCAGACCATCGCGCCGCGGTGGGCGCAGGCGTTGATCAGGCAGTGCAGCTCGCCGCCGGCGTCCCGGGTGATGACGACCGGCTGGCGCCCGATGTACGTCGTGAAGTAGTCGCCGGGGTTCGGCAGCTGGCTCTCGTGGGCGAGGTAGATCCAGTTGCCCTCGAAGATGTGCTTCATCTCCAGCTCGAAGACCTCTTCGTCGGTGAAGATCCGCCGGTTGGCGCGGTACACGCCGGCTTCGGGGTCTTCGACGACGGCGTCGGCGACGACGGCGGAAACGTGCTCCAGCATCTCGGTCATGGCTCGAACCATGACACCTCGTGCGCCCGGTCACACCGGACATCTGCCTAGACCTGACCCAGGGTGCCATTGATAGCTACTGTTTATGGATCACTCGACATCAGGTCTTTGTCTTCGATCAGCTCGCTCCTTACCGTGAGGAGATCGGCGACACCGGGAGGAGGCCCACCGTGGAACTGCGTCACCTGCGTTACTTCGCCACCGTCGCCGACACGTGCCACTTCGGCCGTGCCGCCGAGCGGCTGCACATCGCCCAGCCGGCGCTTTCGCACGCCATCCGGCAGCTGGAGGACGAGCTCGGCGTGGCCCTGCTGGCCCGCACCACGCGGCAGGTCAGCGTCACGCCGGCGGGCGAGTTCTTCCTCGCCGAGGCGCGGCACGTGCTCGCCGCGGTCGACGCCGGGGTGCGCGGCGTCCGGCGCATCGGCGAGGGGCAGCTCGGCCTGGTCCGGATCGGCTTCACCGGGACCGCCGCGTTCTCCCACCTGCCGCACCTGGCGAGGGCGCTCGCGCAGCGGGTGCCGCAGGTCGAGCTGGAGGTCCGCGCCGACCTGCTCACCGCCGAGCAGTGCGACCTCCTCCGGTCCGGCACGCTCGGCATCGGGGTGCTGCGGCCGCCGGTGACCGGGGACGACATCGAGTTCCGCGTGATCGAGGTCGAGCCGCTCGTCCTCGCGGTCCCCGCCGACCACCGCCTCGCGGTCGAGCCGGTGGTGGCGATGGCCGACCTGCGCGCCGAGCCGCTGGTGACCTACACCGGGCGCAACTCGGTGGTGCACGAGGCGGTGGCGCGCAGCTGCCGCGACGCGGGCTTCACCCCGCGCCGGCAGCACGAGGCGCCCGGCACCGCGGCGTTGCTCGCGCTGGTCGCCGGCGGCCTCGGGATCGGCGTCGTGCCCGCCTCGGCGCGGTCGTTGCCGCTGGCCGGCGTGGTCTTCCGGGACGTGGCCGGTGCGGCGAGCGTCGAGCTCGCGCTGGCCTGGCACCGCGAAACCCGGTCCCCGGTCGTTTCGACCGTCCTCGCCGCGCTCGAGGACGTCTTCCCGCCCGTCCGGCCACCCTCGGAGGTCCGCCGATGAAGATCACGCACGTCGAGGCGATCCCGTTCGCCATCCCGTACCGCAAGCCCCTGCGGTTCGCCTCCGGCGAGGTGCGCACCGCCGAGCACGTCCTCGTGCGGGTGCACACCGACGACGGCGTCGTGGGCGTGGCCGAGGCGCCCCCGCGGCCGTTCACCTACGGCGAGACCCAGGCCGGGATCGTCGCCGTCATCGACTCGATCTTCGCGCCGCAGGTCGTCGGGCTGAGCCTGCCCGACCGCGAGACCGTCCACACGCGACTGTCCAGGACGGTCGGCAACCCGACCGCGAAATCGGCCGTGGACATGGCGATCTGGGACGCGCTCGGGCGCAGTCTCGACGTGTCGGTGACCGAGCTGCTCGGCGGCTACACCGACCGCATGCGCGTGGCGCACATGCTCGGGTTCGACGAGCCCGCGGCGATGGTCGCCGAGGCCGAGCGGATGCGCCAGACCCACGGCATCACGACGTTCAAGGTCAAGGTGGGCCGCCGTCCCGCGTCGCTGGACACCGCGGTCGTGCGGGCCCTGCGCGAGCACTTCGGCGACGGCGCCGACCTGTACGTCGACGGCAACCGCGGCTGGACCGCCGCCGAGTCGGCGCGGGCGATGAAGGAGATGGCCGACCTCGATCTGCTCTTCGCCGAGGAGCTGTGCCCGGCCGACGACGTCCTGGGCCGGCGCTGGCTCGTGCAGCGGCTGGACGTGCCGTTCATCGCCGACGAGTCGGCCGTGACACCCGCCGACGTCACCCGCGAGATCCTCGGCGGGTCCGCGACGGCGGTGAGCATCAAGACCGCGCGCACCGGCTTCACGCGGTCGCAGCGCACCCACCACCTCGCCGAGGGCCTCGGCCTGGAAGTCGTGATGGGCAACCAGATCGACGGCCAGCTCGGTTCCCTGTGCACGGTCGCCTTCGGGGCCGCGTACGAGCTGACCTCACGGCGCGCCGGGGAGCTGTCCAACTTCCTCGACATGAGCGACGACCTGCTGGACGAGCCGCTCCGCATCAGCGACGGCGAACTCGCCGTGCGCCCCGGCGCCGGCCTCGGCGTCTCGATCGACCCCGACAAGCTCCGGCACTACCGCCAGGACCGCTGACCCCCGAATCAAGGAGGATTCATGACCGCCACCGCCACGGCCGCCGCTTCCGGCGCCAACGCCACCGAGCGCTTCAAGAGCGACAAGTTCGCCGGCGTCGCCGGGACCCCGCCCGAGCGCGTCAGCCTGCTCGCGCGGGAGGTCCTGGACGCCGTGCACGCCACGATCCGCAAGCACAAGGTCACCTACGACGAGTACAACGCGCTCAAGGCGTGGCTGATCGCCGTCGGCGAGGACGGCGAATGGCCGCTGTTCCTCGACGTCTGGGTCGAGCACGTCGTCGAAGAGGTCGCCACCGAGCACCGCGAAGGCAACAAGGGCACCATCGAAGGCCCGTACTACGTCCCCGACGCTCCCGAGCAGGGCTCGCGCGGGTCGGTCCCGACGCGGGACGACGAGCCCGGCACACCGCTGACCTGGACGGGCCAGGTCACCTCGACCGACGGCTCCCCACTGGCCGGGGCGAAGGTCGAGCTGTGGCACGCCGACGCCGACGGCTTCTACTCCCAGTTCGCGCCGGGCATCCCGGAGTGGAACCTGCGCGCCTCCTTCACCGCCGACGACGCGGGCCGCTTCGAGATCCACACGGTGCGCCCGGCGCCGTACCAGATCCCGACGGACGGTGCCTGCGGCAAGCTGATCGCGGCGGCCGGCTGGCACGCCTGGCGCCCGGCGCACCTGCACGTCAAGGTGTCCGCCCCGGGTCACGAGCTGCTGACCGCCCAGCTGTACTTCCCGGGCGACGAGCACAACGACGACGACATCGCCTCGGCGGTCAAGCCGGAACTGCTGCTGGACCCGCGCGCCGTCGACGGCGGCGAGGCCATCGAGTACTGCTTCGTCCTGGACCCGGAGCGGTCCTGATGCTCTACCACGTCCGCATGGACGTCCGCCTGCCCGCCGACCTGGACCCGGCCGCGCGCGCGGAGATCGTGGCGCGCGAAAAGGCGTACAGCCAGCAGCTTCAGAAGGCGGGCAAGTGGCCCCAGCTGTGGCGGATCGCGGGGGAGTACGCCAACTTCTCGATCCTGGACGTCGCCGACCACGACGAGCTGCACGCGGTGCTGTCCGGATTGCCCTTGTTCCCCTTCATGGACATCGAGGTCACGCCGCTGGCGGCGCACCCGTCCAAGATCGGCGGCTGAGCGCAGCGGTGGGGCGGGCTGTCGCGGGCCCGGCCGATGGACCATGATGACCCGGACGTACGCGGTGGGGCAGACCGCAAAGGATGCGTTTGGTGCTCGATTCGGTCCCTTTCCGTGGTGGGCGCGCGCCGGTGGAGCCGGTGCTGGACGGCGCCCTCGAACGGGCGCAGCGTGGTGACGAGGACGCCTTCCGCGCGCTGTACCGGGCGGTGCAGCCCGGGCTGTGCCGCTATCTGCGGGTCCTGGTGGGACAGGACGCCGAGGACGTCGCCTCGGAGGCGTGGCTGCAGATCACCCGGGACCTCGCCTCGTTCCGGGGTGACCTGGACGGCTTCCGGGCCTGGACCGCGACGATCGGGCGGCACCGGGCGCTGGACCACCTGCGGCACCACCGCCGTCGTCTGGTGGCCGACGCGCCTGCCGAATGGTTCCCCGAGCGGGCCGCTCCCGACGACACCGCGGACGCGGCGATCGAGGCGACGGCCACCGGCGCGGCGCTCGCGCTGATCGCGACACTGCCGCGTGACCAGGCCGAGGCCGTGGTGCTGCGGGTCGTGGTCGGCCTCGATGCCAAGGCCGCCGCGGCCGTGCTGGGGAAGCGCCCT
>NZ_JAAGNB010001719.1:0-8970 GCF_010550475.1 Amycolatopsis sp. SID8362 | reverse complement strand
GATCGCCGCGACGGCCGTGCCGAGCACCGCCCAGCGCGTCCAGCCGTGGAACGTCGTGTCCCGCGACGTCACGACGAACGCCCAGGCCGCGGTCAGTGCGACGACGAGCGGGAGCAGCGTCCGCCGGTGCCGCCGCCACAGCAGCGCCAGCCCGGCGGCGGCGACCGCGGCGACGGCGGGGGCCATCGCCGTCGTGTAGTACGGGTGCCAGATGCCGCCGGCGAAGCTGAACACCGCGGTCGTCACCAGCAGCCAGCCGCCCCACAGCAGCCAGCCGGCGTCGCGCCACCGGCGGCCGATGACGATCAGGACGACCAGGCAGAGCGGCAGCAGCCAGGAGATCTGGCCGCCGACGAGGTCGTTGAACATCCGGCCCGGCCCGGGGTCGCCGCCGAACGACGACGTCGTCTGCTCGCCGTCGCGCATGATCATCATGCCGCCGCCCTCGCCGTTGCCGGAGAGGCGGCCGAAGCCGTTGTAACCGAAGACGAGGTCCCACGCCGAACCGTCCGCGCTGCCACCCATGTACGGCTTGGCGCCGGGCCACCAGTCGTACAGGGCGATCCACCAGAACGACGACGCGATCAGCACGGCGCCGGCGCCGAGCACGTCGAGCAGCCGCCGCTTCAGCGGCCCGGACGTCCCGGCGAGGTACGCGGCGACCAGTGCGGGCACGACGATCCACGCCTGCAGCATCTTGGTCAGGAAGCCGCAGCCGACGAAGAACGCGCACCAGAACAGCCACTTCCGGCCGTCCTCGAGCGCGCGCGTGACCGCGTACGCGGCGGCGACCAGGAACAGCACCAGCAGCGTGTCGGGGTTGTTGTCCCGGTTGATGATCACGGTCACCGGCGTGAGCGCGAGGATCGCGGCCGCCAGCAGGGCGACGTTCTCCCCGGCCCACCGCCGGACCGTCCGGTGCAGCAGGAAGACCGCCGCGACGCCTTCGAGCACCTGCGGCAGCAGCAGCGCCCAGCCGTGGTAGCCGAAGACGAGCACGGAAAGCGCTTGCGGCCACAACGCGAACGGCGGTTTGTCGACCGTCACGACGCCGTACGGGTCGAAGGAGCCGAAGAGGAAGTTCGTGAAGCCGCTCGTCATCGACTTCGCGGCGGCCGAGTAGTAGGTGTTGCCGAGCTGGCCGTCGCCGATCTTCCAGGCGTAGAGGACGGCGGCGCCGAGGCAGATGAGGGGAAGCGCCCAGGAGCGGGTCTTCGGGGGAGCGGCGGTGATCATGCCGCCCACCCAACCCGGGCCCGCGTTTCCCGGGCGTTTCTACTCCGCCTCGAGATCACCTTCCAAGGACAGGTAGACCTCGCGCATCTTCTCCAGCAGCGCGGGGTCCGGCTCCTCCCACAGCCCGCGGTCGGCGGCTTCGTTGAGCCGCTCGACGATGCCGCGCAGCGCCCACGGGTTCGCCTGGCGCAGGAACTCCTGCGTCACCTCGTCCAGGACGTAGGACTCGGTCAGCTTCTCGTACATCCAGTCGCCGACGACGCCGGCCGTCGCGTCGAAGCCGAACAGGTAGTCCACGGTGGCCGCCAGCTCGAACGCGCCCTTGTAGCCGTGGCGCCGCATCGCCGCCAGCCAGCGCGGGTTCACGACGCGGGCCCGGAACACGCGGGCCGTCTCCTCGCCGAGCGTCCGGGTGCGGACCGCGTCCGGGGACGTGCTGTCGCCCACGTACGACGCCGGGGCCGAGCCGGTCAGCGCGCGGACCGTCGCGATCATCCCGCCGTGGTACTGGAAGTAGTCGTCCGAGTCGGCGATGTCGTGCTCGCGCGTGTCCGTGTTCTTCGCCGCGACGACGATCCGCTTGTACGAGTTTTCCATGTCCTCGCGCGCGGGGCGGCCGTCGAGGTCGCGGCCGTAGGCGAAGCCGCCCCACACCGCGTACACCTCCGCGAGATCCTTGTCGTCGCGCCAGTTGCCGGAGTCCATCAGCGGCAGCAGGCCCGCGCCGTACGCGCCTGGCTTGGACCCGAAGATCCGGGTGGTCGCGCGCCGGGAATCGCCGTGCACGGCCAGGTCCGCCGAAACGTGGTCACGCACGAAGTTCTGGTCCGAGGGTTCGTCCAAAGAGGCCACCAGCTGGACCGCGTCGTCCAGCATCGTGATGACGTGCGGGAACGCGTCGCGGAAGAAGCCGCTGATCCGGATCGTGACGTCGATCCGGGGACGGCCCAGTTCGGCCAGGGGAATGGGTTCGATGCCCGTCACGCGCCGCGATGCCTCGTCCCACACCGGCTGGACCCCCAGCAGCGCCAGTACTTCCGCGGCGTCGTCGCCGGAGGTCCGCATGGCCGACGTGCCCCACACCGAAAGCCCGACCGAGCGCGGCCAGTCCCCGGTGTCCTCGCGGTACCGGCGAAGCAGCGAATCCGCCAGCGCCTGCCCGGTTTCCCAGGCGAGCCGGCTCGGGATCGCCTTCGGGTCGACGGTGTAGAAGTTCCGGCCGGTCGGCAGCACGTTGACCAGTCCGCGCAACGGCGACCCGCTGGGCCCGGCCGGGATGTAGCCGCCGTCCAGCGCGTGCAGCACGGAGTCGAGTTCCGCGGTGGTGCCGGCCAGCCGCGGGACGATCTCCTCCGCCGCGAACGAAAGCACCTTCGCGACCTGCTCGTCCGGCGCCACCGAGGCGACCGCGGTGGCGTCCCAGCCGCGCATCTCCATCGTGTGGACGAGTTCCCGAGCCGTCTTCTCGACCGCGTCCACTTCGGACATCGGCGCGTCTTCCTTCAGGCCCAGCGCGGACCGCAGGCCCGGCACCGCACCCTGCTTGCCACCCCACATCTGGGACGCGCGCAGCATCGCCAGCACCAGGTTGACGCGGGCCTCACCGGTGGGCGCCGCGCCCAGGACGTGCAGCCCGTCGCGGATCTGCGCGTCCTTGACCTCGCACAGCCAGCCGTCGATGTGCAGCAGGAAGTCGTCGAACTCCGCGTCGTGCGGCCGTTCCTCGACGCCGAGGTCGTGGTCCAGCTTCGCGGCCTGGATCAGCGTCCAGATCTGGGCGCGGATCGCGGGCAGCTTCGCCGGGTCCATCGCCGCGATGTTCGCGTGCTCGTCGAGCAGCTGCTCCAGCCGCGCCAGGTCGCCGTAGGACTCCGCGCGCGCCATCGGCGGGATCAGGTGGTCGACGATCGTCGCGTGCGCCCGCCGCTTCGCCTGCGCGCCCTCGCCCGGGTCGTTGATCAGGAACGGGTACACCAGCGGCAGGTTCCCGAGCACGGCGTCCGGCGCGCACGACGCCGAAAGCCCGGCCGTCTTGCCCGGCAGCCACTCCAGCGACCCGTGCTTGCCCAGGTGGACGACGGCGTGCGCGCCGAACTCCTCCTCCAGCCAGCGGTAGGCGGCCAGGTAGTGGTGGCTCGGCGGGAGGTCCGGGTTGTGGTAGATCGCCACGGGGTTCTCGCCGAACCCGCGCGGCGGCTGGATCATGATGATCACGTTGCCGCTCTGCAGCGACGCCAGCACGATGTCGCCGTTGTCGACGTACAGCTCGCCCGGCGCCGGGCCCCAGTGCTCCTCGACACCCTGGCGCAGCTCTTCCGGCAGCGCGTCGAACCACGCCTGGTAGCGCGCGGCCGGGACGCGGATCGGGTTCCCGGACAGCTGTTCCTCGGTCAGCCACTCCGGGTCCTGGCCGCCGGCGGCGATCAGCGCGTGGATCAGCGCGTCGCCGTCCGGCTGGTCGGTGCCGGTCGGGTCGACGCCGGGGAAGGCGTCCGGGCCCAGGTCGTAGCCCTGTTCGCGCATCCGCCGCAGCAGCTCGATCGCCGACGCGGGCGTGTCCAGCCCGACCGCGTTGCCGACGCGGGAGTGCTTGGTCGGGTACGCGGACAGCATCAGGGCGATGCGGCGCTCGGCGGGAGGCGTGTGCCGCAGCCGGGCGTGCGCCAGCGCGATGCGGGCGACGCGGGACGCGCGTTCGGCGTCCGGGACGTAGCGGGGCAGGCCGTCTTCGTCGAGCTCCTTGAACGAGAACGGCACCGTGATCAGCCGCCCGTCGAACTCCGGGACGGCCATCTGGTTGCCGGCGTCGAGCGGGGAGAGCCCGTCGTCGTTCGCCGCCCACGTCTCGCGGTCGCTGGTCAGGCACAGCGCCTGGAGGATCGGGACGTCGAGCGCGGCCATCTCGGCGACGTCCCAGGCCTCGTCGTCCCCGCCCGCGCCCACCTCGGACGGCCGCGTGCCGCCCGCCGCGAGCACGGTGACCAGCAGCGCGTCGACGGAAGCCAGCTCGGCCATCATCGCCGGCTCGCGCGTGCGCAGCGAAGCGGTGTAGATCGGCAACGCGCGCCCGCCCGCGGCTTCGATCTCGTCGGCGAGTGTGTGGACGAACTGCGTGTTCCCGGACAGGTGGTGCGCCCGGTAGTAGAGGATCCCGACCACCGGGCCCTCGGCGCGCGAAGGCCGCTCGAGGACGCCCCACGACGGCTGCTCGGCGGGCGGCTCGAAGCCGTCGCCGGTGAGCAGGAGCGTGTCGGAGAGGAACCGGTGCAGCTGGGTGAGGTTCGCCGGGCCGCCCTGCGCGAGGTACGCGTGGGCCTCGGCGGCGATGCCCGCCGGGACGGTCGAGAGCTTCATCAGCTCGGCGTCCGGCGTCTGCTCCCCGCCCAGCACCACGACGTGCGCGCCCGACGCCAGCAGCGTGTCGAGGCCGTCCTGCCACGTCCGCGGGGTGCCGAGGATGCGGACGACCACGATGCGCACGTCCTCGAGCAGGCCCGGCAGCTCGGCGACGTCGAGCCGGGCCGGGTTCGCCAGCCGGTACTCGCCCTCGGCCGAACGCGCGCTGAGCAGGTCGGTGTCCGAAGTGGACAGAAGCAGGATCACGAGGTTCCTCCTCGGGGTCCGCGCCCCGGGTCGACGGTCGCGCCGGCCGGAGTTCCTGGCTCGCGGAGATCGCTCCGCTGACAGTGGCGGGACCGCCCCGGACTCTCACCGGGTTCCTCCACCTGCCGACGCGTGGGTATCGGTCTCACTCTCCGGTGCGGCCGACCCGGCGTCAAGGTGACGTGCGTGGCTCAGAGCCGCTTGGCCGCCCGGAACGCCTTCGCGTAGGTCCCGGAGCCGTCGATCAGCGACACCCCGCCCGCGTCCCCGAAGGTCGGGCCGTTCGCCACCTTGCGGCTGGACAGCACGCGGTGGTGCCCGTCGCTGTCGATGCCCAGGTAGATGCCCGTGTGCGACACCTGCGAGCCGAGCTGCGGCTCGAGGTTGAAGAACAGCACGTCGCCCGGCTGGAGGGCGCTGAAGTCCGTCGCCTGCTTCTTCTCGTCGTGGATCACTTCGGTGCCCGGGCCCAGCTCGGACAGCGCCCACGCGCGCCGCGGCAGGCCGGGGCCCTTCGTGTTCGTCCCGAGCAGCGGGTAGCCCGCCCGGTAGCCGTAGACCATCCGCACGAACCCGGAACAGTCCAGGGAACGCGCCCGGCGCGGTTCCGCCGCCTCGTGGACGCCGTCCGGGAAGTCCCAGCCGATGCCCAGGTAGTCGTAGAAATCGGACTTCTCGAGCCGGCCCTCGGCGCTGTCCGGGCCGAAGCTGGCGTCCCCGGCCACGCGCAGCTTCTTCACGACCTGGTCGGCCGCGCCGTCGGTGTACTGCAGCGCCATCGCCAGGATGTCCGGGCCGGTGTCGGCGGTGGCCTTCGGGAGCCAGTCGGTGAACCACTTCTCCTTCTCCGCGCCGGCCCGCCAGGCCTGCGGCGCGAGCCGGATCCAGGCCGTCGTCGTGACGCCTGCTGTGGTGAACTTCGGCTCGGTGAAGGTCCGCGACCGGCCGGTCAGCATGACCGTGCGGGAGCCGTCGGTGAACGACGCGAGCTGGGCGCCCGCCGCGTCGCGCACGATCGTCCGGGCCGGGTGGTCGAGCCGGTCGTAGGTGTAGCCGCCGGTGACAGCCGCGCCCGAGGCCGCGGCTGATGCCGAGATGGCCGTGATGTCCTGGCGGTCCTGCGTGGCGACGTACACCGCCGCCGTGCCGGAGACGCCGATGACCGCGGCGAGGACGCCGATCCGGACCGCTTTGCGCATCGTCACCTCACACCGTGGGGACCAGGCCGACCAGCACGCCGCTGATCAGCACCGCGTAGCTGGCCAGGCTGACGCCGCCGGTGGCGAGCATCGTGGCCACCGGCTTCTGCCGGACCAGCTGGTAGGCGACCAGGCCGGGCACCACGAACCCGAGCGTCTGGTGCACGAACAGCAGCGGGAAGTCGGCCTGGAGGAACAGGAGCAACGTCGTCTGGAGCACGACGCCGAGCAGCACGACCGCGGCGAAGAGCCGCTTGCCGTAGAGGATGACCATGCGCTGCAGCGCCTTCGTGCCGCCGAAGGTCAGCGCCGTCATCAGGACGATGATCGCCGCGCGGCGGTAGTCCTCGACCATGGTCAGCGCGATCCAGCCGGGCGTGATCATCCCGCCGGGGGACAGGTTCGTCGTCAGGTAGCAGACCAGCGACAGCAGCAGGCCGATGGCGAGCCCGACGGTGGCGACCTCGGGGGCGAGGGACGTGGTGAGCATCAGGCGACCGGTTCCAGCTTCGCGAGTTCCTCGATGAGCAGTTCCCCCTGGCCGTGGATGTTGCCGATGGCGATCAGCGACGCCTGCCGCTCGACGCCGCCGACGATCCCGCGCAGCAGCTCCCGCGGCGAGCGCGAGCCACCGAGGTCGACGACGCGGTCGTGCCACTCGCTGGGGATGGCGACGCGGGCGCTGCGCGTCGGTTCGCCGATCAGCACGACGCGTTCGGGCGCGATGCGGGGGATCAGCGCGCCCATCTGGCCGTTGCGCTCGACGCGGTCCGGGCGGCAGTTGATGATCACGTGCAGGGGGTCGGTGATCGCACCTTGCGCGCGGAGCTGGTCGATGTTCATCAACGTCGATTCGGGGTCGTTCGCCGCGAAGACGTTGGCGAAGCGGAGCTGGCGGCGCCCGGCGCGGTACCGGTGGACCTGCAGCACGCCCGGGTCCGGCGGCGCGGCCCACATGCCGTCCAGCGCGAGCTGCCGGTTGACGCCGAGCAGGTCCGCGACGGCCAGCGCGATCGCGACGTTCTCCTTGAAGGTGATCCAGCCGAAGCCGCGCATCTCCTCGTCGGAGACCGATTCGGGGTCGACCGCGATGAGCTCGCAGTCCCGCTTGTCGGCCTCCTCCTGGAGGATGTGCAGGCGGTCCTTTTCGGCGGTCAGGCAGATCCCGCCGACCGGCATCGACCGCGACAGCGACCGCGCGACGTCGTCCAGGGTCGGCCCCATCTCGGCGAGGTGGTCCTCGCGGACGTTGCACAGCACGCCGATGGTCGAGCGGATCAGCTTGCTCTGGTTGATCTCCTGCAGGTCCGGCATCACGGCCATGCACTCGATGACCAGCGCGTCCGGCCGGTACGCGGCGGCGCGGCGGACGATGCCGATCTGCTCGACGACGTTGGCGATGCCGAACTTGCGGTAGACCGGCTCCTCGCTGCCGTCCGGGTGGATGAACCGGGCCGCGGTGCCGGTGGTTTTCGCCGTGGTGACGAGCCCGCCGCCCCGCAGGGCGCCCGCGCAGAGCCGGGTGATGGACGACTTGCCGCGGATGCCGTTGACGAGCACGCGCGTCGGGATGCTGTGCAGGTGCTTGTAGTGCTGGCGCTGTTCGGCGATCCCGGCCAGCAGCATCGCCGCCGATGCCAGTACCAGCACGACGTAGAGGAACGTCACGTCAGACCCCGGCCCCGTCCAGCCAGCTCAGGTAGTCGCTCTTGGCCCGCTGCCGGCGGGGCTCGACGTCGACCTCGATGCGCTGGATCAGCTCGGTCTCGTCGGTCGCCGCGCCGGTCGGCCGCCGGACCTCGCCGAGCCGCGCGGTGCCCTCGGTCAGCGCCTGACGGCAGATCTCGACGCAGGAGGCGATGGTGCCGATCTCGTCCTGCCGCTGGGGGTAGACGACGGCGCCGGTGTCGCCGCGGGCGATCCGCCGGGCTTCCGCGCCGACCCGCCGCAGCGGCCGCACGACCACCAGGAAGTGCCAGGCGAACAGCATCAGCGCGACGACGGCGGTGAGCAGCGCGGCGACCCGCGCGCCCGAGCGCACGGTGTTGTCCGCGAGCCCGAGCGAACCGATCGGCTGCTCGGCGACGACGACCCACTTGAGCGAAGCCGCGTTGCCCTTGTCGGCCAGGCGCTGCGCCGCCACGAGCGCCGACGACGTCGTCTCGCGGGCGTCCTTGCCGGCCTGCGCCGCGTCGACGCTCTTGATCAGCGCCGGGTCCGACAGCGCGGCGAAGGCGAGGTAGCCCTCGGTGTCGGCGATGGTGCGCTTGCCCTCGTCGACGACCCGGACGCGGCCGCCCGCCGGGCCGAGCAGCGCGGCCATCCGCGGCACGTCGTACTCGCCGACCAGGACGTTCTTCGAGTCCGGCAGCGGTGTGAAGGCGTAGACGACCGGGACGCGGCCGCTGGTGTTGTGCTGGCGCAGGCCTTCGCCGTCCGGCAGCTTGCCCGGGTCGCGCAGCGCCTCGCGCCCGGCCTGCAGCACCACCGCGCCCTGCTCGTCGGCGACGTAGACGCTGCGGAACCGGCTTTCGGTGCCGGCGAGCTGGTCGAGCATGCCGCGCAGCCGGTCCGGCTCCTTGCCCTTGCCGAGCCGCGCGACGGACTGCAGGTCGGTCAGGCCCTCGGCGAGGCTGCGCCGCAGCGTGTCCGCCGAGTGCGTGACGTGGACGCCGTGCTCGGACAACGTCGTCGCCGAAACCTCGGCGTGCTGCCGCCCGAGCGTCGCGGCGACCGCACCCGACCAGCCGAGCAGCGCGAGCGCGACCGCGACGATGACGAGCTGGGCGGACAGGAACGGGCGGACCGGCTTCGCGGGCTTGCGGCGGCGGAGCTTGCCGCGATACCGCTCGACGGCGGTCGTCAGCCGGTTGACCTCGCGGATCCGCGACTGCCGCACCGGCTTGCCGAGCACGCCGGCCGCGACGGCGAG
>NZ_JAAGNB010001664.1:0-9584 GCF_010550475.1 Amycolatopsis sp. SID8362 | reverse complement strand
GGACCGCCGCAACGCGAGAGGATTTCCAGCACCGCGGGATGGGTGATCTTCGGCCCGATGGCGCGTTCGAGGGCGGGGTGGATGCCGGTGAGCAGCCCGCGGATGCGATTGCTGATCCGGGTGGCCTCACCGGCGAGGTCGTCGTCGAACCCGACCAGCACGTCCAGCTCGGCCAGCGCCTCGTCGCCGACGTCGACCGGGCGCAGGGTGTGGGGCAGGGAACGGGCGGCGTCGGCGATGATGAACGCGTCGCGGGCATCGGTTTTGGCGCGGCCGGGGTAGAGGTCGGCGATGCGGCGCATCGCCAGGCCGGGCAGGTAGGCGACCTGGTGTCCGGCGGCGCGGGCGACTGCGACCGGCAGCGCACCGATGGTGGCCGGCTGGTCGACCACGACCAGCAGCGTTCCGTGCCGGGCGAGCTTGTCGAACAGGGCTCGCAGCTTGGGTTCGGTGTTGGGCAGCGGGGCGTCATGCAGCCGCTTTCCCTGTGGGTCGAGACCGACCGCGTGATGGGCGTCCTTGCCGACGTCCAGGCCGAGAAAGACCCCGAAACTGCTGCTCATCCACCATGCCGTTCGTTCGCCGCGACGTGGTCACCGGGAGGGCATCGATGGCCGGCACCCACGTTACGACGAGACCTACCAGTTGGTGGCCGTGTCCCTATCAGCGGTCCCTCGATGCCACCAGACCCGGTGACACCACCCCCCGGATCATGGGTTCGACTGGGGGCGTTAGTCATGCCGGGCCTGGTGACCACAGTTCCTTGATCAGGAACTACGAAAAAGGTAACGGGGCGAGGTGCGGCCGGTTCGGCAGGTCCGGCAGGCCCCGGCGAGGCGCTGCACAACCGGGTGGTTTGCGAGGCCCGGAAGATGCGGCAGCTCCGCAAGACCGGCGAAGCGCGGTGGGCGGGATAGGTGGGCTCAGAAGGTCCGGCGGGGCTGGGCAATGCAGAGCCGGAAGGCTCGGCGAGGACCGGAAGGCGCGGCAGATCCGGAAGACCGGCGAGACCCGGCGGGCGACGCTTTGCAGATGTGGTTGGCGCGGCAAGGGCGGCTGGCGCAGCCAGACCGGGGAGACCGGCGAGGCGCCGGGATCGGCGAGGGCCGGATGGTCTGGCTGGGCGCGGCAGATGCAGCTGGCTAGGCGAGGTGCGACAGGTCCGGCGAGATCGGTGAGGCCGGAAGGTCTGGCGAGGTGCGGCAGCCCGGAAGGCCCGGCGAGGATCGGAACGCACGGCAGATCCGGAAGACCGGGCAGGCGACGCGCGGTTGGCACGGCAAGGGCGGCACCCGTGCGTGATCGGTGAGGCCCGGAAAGTCTGGCGAGACCGGCGAGACTGGCGGCCGCTGCGAGCCGGGGTGCTCTGGCCTGCGTGGTGGCGCCGGAGGGTGGGGCGGGTGGTGGAAGACCTGTGCCTGCCGGGAACCGTGCGCGTGGTTCCCGGCAGGCTGGTCGGTCCGGTGGTCAGGCTTTCCACTGGGGATCGCGGCCCAGGTAGCGCAGCAGGGTTGAAGGTGCGTCGTCGTTGGTGGGGCCGTCCAGAGCCGGGGCGTAGGCGAAGCCGCGGAGGGGCTCGGCCAGTTGCTTCGCTACCGGGAGGAGGGACTCCGCCAGTTCCTCCGTCAGCGGGGACGGGGCGCCCGAGGACATGGCGAGGTCCCATGCGTGGATTGCCGCGTCGAGGGCTGCTGCGCCTACTGCCACCGGGGCTGGGAGGGCGCCCTGGGGGAGGGGTGTCGGGACCGCTGTCGCTTCCGGGCTGATCGTGGCGAAGGCGGCTGCCGCGGCGGTCAGGGTGGGGTCCAGGAAGTCCGCGGGCTTGGCTTCGAGGGTGCCCGACGGGGAGAACGGGTCGAAGTCCGGGCCGCCCGAGCCGGTGATGGCGGACGCGTAGCCGAGCTGGTCGCCTGCTGCGTGCTGGAGGACCTGGGTGGCGTTCCACTCCGCGCACGGGGTCGGGGCCGACCAGTCCGTCACGCCCTCGATCGCCGTGCGGAGGGCTTCGTGGGACCGGGACAGGAGCGGCCACGGCGTGGCCGGGCGCAGGCCGGCGAAGAACTGGCGGATGTCCGCTACCAGGACCTCCGGGGCTTCGTGCGCCGCGTAGTGGCCGGCCGCGTCGCGGGGGCCGCCCTCGGTCGCTGCCGTGTCGTACGCGTTCCAGCTCACGATGTTCGCGTGGTCGCGCTCGGCGAAGCGGCGGATCGACTGGAAGTCGCCCGCGAACATCGCCAGGGCCGTCGGGACCGTGGTGGGGCCCTCCGGGCGCGTCGTGTCGTGCGCGTCCTCGTAGTAGAACCGGATCGACGAGCCCGCCGTGCCGGTCAGCCAATACAGCGCCACGTTCGCCACGACGAAGTCCGCGTCCAGGTGCTCGCCGAACAGCTGGGCGTTCCACGCCAGCAGGCCGAGCGGGGAGTCGGCCAGCGCGAACGCCAGGGTGTGCGGCTGCTGGCTGTGCAGCGTGTTGAACGAGAACATGTTCTCGTAGAACCACTGGAGGTGCGCGAGCGCGGCCTGGTCGGCCTCGCTCAGGTCCGCCATCTCGGCCGGGTCGCCGGACGGGAACGAGAACAGCTGCGTGACGTGCACGCCGACGACCTTCTCCGGCGCCAGCCTGCCGATCTCCGGCGAGATCATCGACCCCGCGTCGTTGCCCGCCGCGCCGTACGACTCGTAGCCGAGGCGGCTCATCAGCTCGGCCCACGCCGCCGCCGTGCGGTGGGTGCCCCAGCCGGACTTCGCCGGGCCCGAGAAGCCGAAGCCGGGCAGGGACGGGATCACCAGGTGGAACGCCGGCTCGGCGGCCGACGCCGGCTCGGTCAGCGGGTCGATCACGTCCAGGTACTCCGCGATCGACCCCGGCCAGCCGTGCGTCAGCACCAGCGGCGTCGCGTCCGGCCGCGACGAGCGGACGTGCAGGAAGTGGATGGTGTCGCCGTCGATCTCCGTGACGAACTGCGGGTACGCGTTCAGCCGCGCCTCGAAGGCACGCCAGTCGAAGCCGCCCAGCCAGTGCTCGGCCAGCGCGCGGACCCGCTCGTTCGTGACGCCGTACGCGGCGGGCAGGTCGTCCGGCCACAGCGCCCCGCACAGGCGGCTCTGCAGGTCGTCGAGCTTGGCCTGGGGGATCTCGGCGCGGAAGGGGCGGATGGCGGGGGCGGTCATGAGGGCTCCTCGGGAAGGTGGAACGGAATGCTTCGTTCCGAACTGTACCAGAGCGGAATGATCCGTTCCAGTGCTAATCTGAACCCATGCCCGAGACCGCCCTGCCCGGCCGCCGCGGCCAGGCCGCCCGCAACGACGTCGTCATCCTCGATGCCGCCCGCCAGGTCTTCCTCGTGGACCCGAAGGCACCGATCTCGCACGTGGCCGAGCGCGCCGGCGTCGGCATCAGCGCGCTCTACCGCCGCTACCCGAGCAAGGAGGTGCTGCTCTGCCGGCTCTGCCACGACGGCCTCCGCACGTACATCCGCGAGGCCGAAGCCGCCGCCGAAGAGCCCGACGGCTGGGCGGCGCTCACCGGTTTCCTCGGCCGGGTCGTGGACGCCGACGTGCACTCGCTGACCGTGCACCTCGCCGGCACCTTCACGCCGACGCCCGACATGGGCGAGGACGCGCGCCGCGCGAACGAGCTGACCAGGGACCTGGTCGAGCGGGCGCGCGAGAGCGGGCGGCTGCGCCGGGACGCCGTCGCCGAAGACCTCGGCATGGTCCTCGAATGCTGCGCGGCCATCCGCGTCGAGGACCAGGAACGCACCACCCAGCTGCGGCGGCGCTACCTCGCGCTCCTCGTCGAAGGCCTGGCCGCCGGGGGTGCGCCCGATTTGCCGGGTCCGCCGCCGCGCCCGGGTGAGATGAACGGGCGCTGGCGTCCGTCCTGACGGCGGCGCCGCGGGGCCGCCGGATGGCGGTAACGAATTCCGGGATCGGGGCGACTGAACAGCGTCGGACGTCCCCGAAAAGACCACGCGTCACCTGTCAGAGCGGTATTCCCGGACCCGAACAGTGAGATCACGACTATGCAACGAAGCTGGCGACGGACCACGATCCTGTCCGCGGTGGCCGCACTGGCCACCGCGTTTTTCGCAATCGCACCCGCCGCGCAGGCGGCCGACCCCTCGAGCGCCGTCACCGTCAGTACCACGAACGTGGTGCCGGGGCAGACGTTCACCGTCACGCAAACCATTCACAACGACCGCGATTTCGCGGTGACCTTCGCGAAGGGTGCCATTTACGGGAACCCCACCGCGATCACCGACGTGGTCGACGTCGTGTCCTGCACCAACACCACGGCGGTCGGCTGCTTCCAGGCCGGCAGCAGCTACCGCGCCGCGTTCGGCGACCTCGAGGCGGGCGGCACGCGGACCACGGAGTGGACCTTGCGCGTCAAGGACACCGCCGCGCCCGGGCAGTTCACCCTGCAGCACCAGTTCGTCGGGGACAACTACGCCTTCGACATCCTGGACGGTCCGGTCATCACCGTCGGGGAGCAGTCGTCCCAGGCCGACGTCAAGGTCGGGCTCGCCGCAACCGGGCACGGCGGGCTGAACGCGCGCATCGACTACACCGTGACCGTGACGAACAACGGCCCGTCCGCCGCGACCGGGATCCGCGTCGTGGCCACGTACGCGTCGGGCCTGTCCTTCGCCGGCGGCACCGGCTGCGCCCGCGTCGGCACCACCAGGAACGTGAACTGCGACGTCGCGTCGCTGGCCAGCGGGGCCTCGGCGACGACGAAGTTCTCGGTCGACGGCGGCCTGCTCGCGCTCGGCTCGTACACCACGACCGCGCAGCGCACGGCGAGTTCGCCGACGGATCCCAACGCCGCCAACGACAGCGCGTCGAAGACGTGCTCGGCGCTCACCGGGCTCATCGTGACCTGCTGAGGGTTCGCGAGAGGTGAACCGGGCTCGTGTCCTCCGCCAGGGACGCGGGCCCGGTTCGCGTTCAGCCCGTCGCCGTGGCGTAGAGCTTCGCGATGTCGTCGTCGAAATAGGCGCTGTAGGAGACGTCCGGGGTGTCGCCGCCGAGCTGGTAGCCGCCGATCACGCCGATGACCTCGCCGCCGGTCACCCACGGCCCGCCGCTGGTGCCGTCGGGGAAACCGGGGCAGGCGACCCGCATCTGGTAGGTGTCCGAGCGCGTGGTCGTGCCGTCGCAGACGACGGGGGAATCGGTTGTGTCGGGGTAGCCCGTGAGGGTGATCCGGTGGTCGAATCCGCGATTCACGCCGAGCGTGTTCGCGCCGGTGAGGCTTTCCAGGGAAGCCGGATTCCCGGGCTGCCGAACGGTCAGGAACGCGAAATCGAGATCCGGGTCGGCCGACGAAGTCCAGCCTTCGGCAACCGTCGTCCCGGTCACCGTCCACATTCCCACCGGCGCGACTCCGTCGTGGTAACCGGGAGCGAACGACATTCCATTCCGGACGCAGTGCGCGGCCGTCAGCACCACGTCGCCGGTTCCCGAGTGGACAACGCTCGCGGAGCAGAAATGGCTGCCGTTGGCGAACAACGCACCGACCGGGGAAACGGTTTTCCCCGGAGCGGCGGGAATTTCGGCGGCGGGAACCGGGGAACCGGCGGCGTAAGCGTCGTCGGCGGTCGTGTCCGCGCCGACGGCCAAGCCGGTGCTCAGCACCAGCACCGCCGCCGCGGCCAGCAGCACCGGCCGGAGAACCTTGATCGCCACCCGTCCAGATCACCACACGACGGCCCGATCGGCAGCTTGTGGCGGCGGATGCACAGCGACCTCACAGCGGTGATCGGCCGGTGCGTCCGGATCGACGTCGAAGCGGACCTGGCGCCGCCTAGCCGAGGTCCTTGGGGAGCAGGGTGGTCGCCGCGTCGGGGGTGGCGACCGACTTGGGCTTCCGGTCGCGGAACAGCCAGCCGCCGATGATGCCGCCGGCGAACCCGAACAGGTGGCCCTGCCAGCTGACCCGCTCGTCGGTCGGCAGCAGGGACGTGAACTGGTAGGCGAAGCAGAGCGCCATCACGACCCCGAGCACGATGTCGATCGGGTGCCGGTCGAACAGGCCGCGCACGATGATGTAGCCGAAGTAGCCGAAGACCAGGCCGCTGGCGCCGACGGTGACCGAGTCCGACGGCGACGTGAACCAGACGCCGAGGCCGCTCGCGACGATGATCAGCAGGCTCACGCTCAGCCACTTCTTCACCCCGCGGTAGGCGGCGAGGAAGCCGAACACGAACAGCGGGCCGGAGTTGCCTTCGATGTGACCCCAGCTGGAGTGCATGAACGGCGCGCTGAAGATCTCCGGCAGCGACGCCGGGTCCCGCGCCTCGATGCCGAGGTCGCGGCCCAGGTCGTAGCCGTCGAGCGAGTTGAAGATCTGCACCACCCACAGCACGGCGAGCAGGCCCACCATCACCCAGAGGGCCTTCTTGGCTTCGGCGATCATCGCCTCGGCTTCGCTGCGGGCCGGACTCTCACCACTCATGGCTTTCCCCCTGCTCGGTCGCGCGAAGGATAACCGGCGCGGGCCGCGGGGAGCGCCGTTTCGGACCCAGCCGTGACCTGGCAGGGTGAAGGTCATGACGTCACACCGGCCGGAGGTGGTCTTCCGGGGCCGTCGCATGCCCGGCGACCGCGCCCTGGTCATGGCCATCGTGAACCGCACGCCCGATTCGTTCTACGACAAGGGCGCGACCTTCGCCGAGGACGCCGCCCGCGAGGCCGTGGACCGCGCGGTCGCGGCCGGCGCCGACATCGTGGACATCGGCGGCGTCAAGGCGGGCGAGGGGCCCGAGATCGACGTCGACGAGGAGAGCAGGCGCGTGGTGCCGTTCGTCGCCGAGGTGCGCGAACGCCACCCCGGGCTGGTGATCAGCGTCGACACCTGGCGGCACGAGGTCGGGCGCCAGGTCTGCGAGGCCGGCGCCGACCTGCTCAACGACACCTGGGCCGGTGCCGACCCGAAGCTGGTCGAGGTCGCGGCCGAGTTCGGCGCGGGCTACGTCTGCTCGCACGTCGGGGGCATGCCGCTGCGGACCGACCCGTACCCCGCGCCGACCCCGGAACGGCCGTTCTGGCCGCGCTACGACGACGTCGTCGCGGAGGTCCTCGCCGAGCTGACGACGGCGGCCGAGCGGACGGTCGCCGCCGGAGTGCCGCGCGGCGGCGTCCTCATCGACCCGACGTTCGACTTCGGCAAGAGCACCCGCCACGGCCTCGAGCTGCTCCGCCACTTCGACCGCCTGGTGGCGACCGGCTGGCCGGTGCTGGTCGCGCTGTCGAACAAGGACCTGATCGGCGAGACCCTCGACGTCGAGGCCCGCGACCGCCTGGCGGGCACCCTCGCGGCGACGGCGATCGCGGCCCACGCGGGAGCGGCGGTCTTCCGCGCCCACAACGTCCGCGAGACGCGCGAGGCCGTCGCGGCGGTCGCGGGTCTGTCTACTGTGGACTGAGGCGGAGCGCCCAAGGCCGCGTTGAGGTTCGGTCAGGAGCATGGATTGCCTCGTGACCGGTCACCCACATGGGCGGCGTCGTGGCGGGCTGCGATGTAGTGAATGACTCATTCATGTCGTCGGACGACATGAATGAGTCATTCACTACGTCTCGGGTCAGGGTTGCGGCACAGTCGCCGGGGGCCGACCGCCCTCGGTCTGAACCCACGGGCACCGGCCGTGGCGAGTGTTGCCGGGCGGGCCGGCGAAGCCGCCGCCGGGCAAACCGCCGCGACTGTGCCGGAACCCTGTCGTGCGAGGTCCTGACCGACTCATTCACGACGCCGGCGCAGCCGCAGCCGACCGGGCCACCGGCACGCCCGCCCCCACACAGCCGCCAGTGAGAAAACCCCAACTGGGGCGCTTCGGCTCGCCGCCTCAGCGTTGTGGACTGAGGCGCCAGAGGGACGTGACCTCGGCCGCCCTGGCCCGGTGCAGCGGATCGGCCTCATCGAGTGCGCGGGGGTGGCGGGCCGGGGTTCCGGTCCGGTCCAGCACCCGCAGGCCTGCCGCCTCGATCCAGGCGAGCAGCTGCGCGCGGGTGCGCAGGCCCAGGTGCTCGGCGAGGTCGGACAGCACCAGCCACGCCTCGCCGTGCGGGGTCAGGTGGCGGCGGGCGCGGTCGAGGAAGCCGCGCAGCATGCGGTGGCCCGGGTCGTACACCGCGTGGTCGAGCGGGGTGCGGGGGCGGCCGGGGAGCCACGGCGGGTTCGCCACCACCAGCGGGGCGCGGCCGGGCGGGAACAGGTCCGTCCGCACGACTTCCGCGCGTTCGCCGAAGCCCAGCCTGGTCAGGTTCTCCCGGGCGCAGGCGATCGCGCGGGCCGAGGCGTCCGTGGCCACCACCCGCTCGACCCCACGGTGGGCGAGCACGGCGGCCAGCACGCCGGTGCCGGTGCCGATGTCGAACGCCAGCTCCGTGCTGGGCAACGGCGCCGCCGCGACGAGGTCCACGTACTCCGGTCGCAGTGGCGCGAAAACGCCGTAGTGCGGGTGGATCCGCGCGCCGAGCGCCGGTACTTCGACGCCCGTCCGGCGCCATTCGGCGGCGCTCAGCACCCCGAGCAGTTCCCGCAGCGGTACGGCCGCAGAGACGTCCGAAGGGCCGTAGACGTCGGTGCACGCCGCCCGGACGTCCGGGGCCCGGCGCAGCGGCACGACGTACCCCGGATCCAGTGGGACGTAGAGCAGCGAAAGGAGCCGGGCGCGGCGGGCGCGGTCCGCCCGGTAGTGCGCGAAGTCGTCCGGTGGCGGGGCGGGAAGCCGCCGGGACAGCGCGTCCAGGAGCCGCCGGGCCGCCGGGAAGCCGCCGTGCCAGAGCAGGGCGACGCCGGACGAAAGCGTGCGCAGGGCCGCGTCGGCGGAGAGGTGGTCGTCGGCGAGGACCGCGTAGCGCGAGGGTGGGGAAAACAACCGGCGATCGGGTTCGCCGGGCACGACGAGGTGAGCCATGGAAAGGGTTTCCGTTCATTGCCGCGGGCACGTCGAAGAACCCGCGAAAGGGCGGGTGTGCGGGAGGTCCTGAGGGGGAACTAGCTCAGGACGGCGGCATGAACGGGGTTCGTCACCCTTCGACCCTAGCCTTCGTGGCGTACAAAGGGTGCAGAGGTGATGCCGGATGACGGTGGTGCGGCGGGAAAAGCGTCGCCGGTGGGCGGTCGTCGCGGCCGTGGCCGCCGTCCTCGTCTCGCTGCCTTCGGTGCTCAGCGCGCTCGCCCCGGCAGGTGCGGCGGCCGACGCCGCGAAACTGCGCGACCTCGTCCTCGATTCCGCCGGACGGCCGTACCAGGGTTACGCCGAAAGCGCCGGTTCGCTGGCCCTGCCGGAGCTGCCGAACCTCGCCGCCGTCACCGCGCTCTTCTCGATGCGGACGCCGATGCGCGTCTGGTACGCCGGGCCCGACCGCTACCGCGTCGACATCCTCGGCACCGCCGGCGAGCACGACCTCTACCGGCTGCCCGACGGCGAATACACGTGGGACTACGGCGACAACACGCTGACCGAGCTGATCGGCGAACCCGCCGTCCGGCTGCCGCGGGCCGGCGACCTGCTGCCGCCCGAGCTGGCGCGGCGGATCCTCGGCGCGGCGCACGGCGATCCGGTGACCGCGCT
>NZ_JAAGNB010001607.1:0-7305 GCF_010550475.1 Amycolatopsis sp. SID8362 | reverse complement strand
ACGGCATCGACGACGACGCCGCGGCGCGGCTGGCCGCACTGGTCGACGGCGTTCACGACGCGACGTCGCTGCTGGGCGACGACGCCAAGGACCGCTGGCTGACGGCGCTGGCCCGGCTCGCGGAACGGCCGTCGCTGCCGCCGCTGCTGGCCGGGCGGCTCACCCGGATCCTGCACGACAGCGGCCTCCTCGACGCGCTCGACATCGAACTGCGGCTGGGCCGGGCACTGACCCCGGGTATCACGCCGTCGGCCGGGGCGGCGTACGTCGAAGGCTTCTTCGACGGCGGCGCGCTGCTGCTGGTGCACGACGAAGGCCTGCTGCGGGTGATCGACGCGTGGCTCGCGGCGATCCCGCCGGAGACCTTCACCGAGGTGCTTCCGTTGCTGCGCCGGACGTTCGGCGCGTTCAGCGGGCCCGAGAAGCGGGCGATCGGGCACCGGGCGGCCGGCCTGACCGGCCCCACCCGGCGCGCGCCGGTGGCGGAGGAACTGGACGAGGACCGGGCGGAGCGCGTGCTGCCCGTCCTGGCGGAACTGCTGGGGGTGGGGGCGTGAGCTCGGAAACCGACGACCGGCTGCGGCGCTGGCGGCTGGTGCTGGGCGGCGAGGGCGCCGGGCCCGGCTCGGGGCTGGCGGACACCGAGCTGTCCGATGAGGACAGTGGGGTCGACCAGGTGCTGGCCGCCCTCTACGACAAGCCGGACGAGGAGGCCGCGGGCGGGCAGCGCGGGGCGAACCTGGGCGCGTCGGCGCCCCGGGTCGCGCGCTGGCTGGGCGACATCCGCCGCTACTTCCCGAGCACGGTGGTCCAGGTGATGCAGCGCGACGCCGTGGACCGGCTCGGGCTGACCCGGATGCTGCTGGAGAAGGAGCTGCTGTCGGCGGTCGAACCGGACGTGCACCTGGTCGGCACGCTGCTGTCGCTGAACGGCGTGCTGCCCGAGGAGACGAAGGAGACCGCGCGCGAGGTCGTCCGCAAGGTGGTCCAGGAGCTGGAGGAGCGGCTCGCCGAGCGCACCCGCGCGGCGATCAAGGGCGCGCTGGACAAGGCCTCGCGCACCCACCGGCCCCGCCCGGGCGACGTCGACTGGGCGCGCACGATCCACGCGAACCTCAAGCACTACTCCCCCGAGCTGCGCACGATCGTCCCGGAGCGCCTGGTCGGCTTCGGACGGCGGCAGCAGGCGGTGCAGCGGGACGTGATCCTGGCCGTCGACCAGTCGGGCTCGATGGCGGAGTCGGTGGTCTACTCCGGGCTGTTCGGCGCGGTGCTGGCCTCGATGCGGGCGCTGCGGACGTCGTTCGTCGCGTTCGACACCGAGGTCGCGGACCTGACCGAGCACCTGGCCGACCCGGTCGACGTCCTGTTCGGCACCCAGCTGGGCGGCGGCACCGACATCAACCGGGCGATCGCGTACTGCGAGGGCCTGGTCGAGCGCCCGGAGCGCACGCTGCTGGTGCTGATCAGCGACCTCTACGAGGGCGGCGATGAGGACGAGCTGCTGCACCGCGTCGGCGAGCTGGTGAGCGCGGGGGTCCAGGTGGTGACGCTGCTGGCCCTGTCCGACTCGGGCGCCCCGTCGTACGACCACGAGACCGCGGCGGCACTAGCCGAGCTGGGCGTCCCGGCGTTCGCCTGCACCCCGGACCAGTTCCCGGAGCTGATGGCCGCCGCCATCCGCGGCGACGACCTGCAGGGGTGGGTGGCGCGTGAGACCAGCTGAGTCGTGGAATCAAACCGACCCGGGCGGTGTTGAGCACACCGTGGGACGGTTCCCACGGGAAGGACGGTCACCATGAAGGTCCGCAGCTCGCTCCGCTCACTGGCCCGCCAGCAGGGCGCCCAGGTCATCCGCCGCGGCAACCGCGTGTTCGTGATCAACAAGGACAACCCGCGCTCGAAGGCGCGTCAGGGCTGAACCGCGCTCGACGGCGTGCGGGAGCCGAACCGCAGCACGCCGTCGTCGAGCCGGTTGAAGCGCATGTCCGCCAGGTCGAGCAGGTAGTTCTGGCGCATCATCCAGGGCCGCCTCCCACCCTGCTTCGGCAGGCCGGAGGCGGCCCTTTTGATGTACCCGGACTGGAGGTCCACGATCGGGCGCGGCCGGCCCGCCGTGGAAGCCGAAGCCGCGTCCGGCACGCAGTACGCGAACCCGTGGCGGTCCAGGTGCGCGAGCAGCCGGCAGACGTACTGGGACGTCAGGTCCGCCCGCAGCGTCCACGAGTTGTTCGTGTACCCCACGCACCACGCCAGGTTCGGGACGCCGCCGAACATCATGCCCTTGTACGCGCGCTGCTCCCCCGGGTCGATCGCCCGGCCGTCGACGTCGAGCGCGATGCCGCCGAAGGCCACCAGGCGCAGCCCCGTCGCCGTCACGATTATGTCCGCGTCCAGCGAGCGGCCCGACTCCAGGGAAACCCCGGCGGCGGTGAACCGCGTGATCCGGTCGGTCACGATGTCCGCCTTGCCCGACCGCAGCGCCTTGAACAGGTCCGCGTCCGGGACGAGACACAGGCGCTGGTCCCACGGGTCGTACGACGGCACGAAGTGCGGGTCCACCGGGATCGACGCCGGCAGCTGCGCCGCCACGCGCTTGCGCAGCGCCAGCGCCGCCCGGCCGGGGAGCCGGCGCATCAGCTGGAAGAACAGCGTCCCCATGACCACGTTCTTGCCGCGGACCACCCGGTGCGCGAGCTTCTCCGGCAGCAGCGCGCGGATCCGGTCGGCGAGCGCGTCCCGGTCCGGGCGCGCCACGATGTACGACGGCGAACGCTGCAGCATCGTCACCTGCGAAGCGCGCGAAGCGAGCGCCGGAACCAATGTCACGGCCGTCGCGCCGCTGCCGATCACCACGACCCGCTTGCCCGTGTAGTCCAGCGACTCGGGCCAGTGCTGCGGGTGGACGATCTCGCCGACGAACTCCGCGCGGCCCGGGAAGTCGACGACGTGCCCGGATTCGTAGGAGTAGTAGCCACTGCACAGGTACAGGAACCGGCACGTGAACGTGGCGCCGTGCGCCGTCGAGACCGTCCACCGCGCCGTCGCGGACGACCACGACGCGCGCACCACCCGGTGCCCGAAGCGGATGTGGTCGGTGATGCCGGAAGCGGCCGCCGTTGCGCGGATGTACGCGAGGATCGACGGCCCGTCCGCGATCGCCTTCGGGTCCTTCCACGGGCGGAACGGGTAGCCGAGGGTGAACATGTCCGAGTCGGACCGGATACCCGGGTACCGGAAGAGGTCCCAGGTGCCGCCGATGGTGTCACGCGCTTCGAGCACCGCGTACGTCTTGCCCGGCAGCCGCTCCCGCAGCCGGCACGCCGCGCCGATGCCGGACAGCCCGGCCCCCACGATCAGGACGTCGAACTGTTCGGCACCGGTCATGGCTCGCAGCGTAACCGGGGCCCTACAACCGCACGACCCGCGTCGCGCCGAAGGTGCCCTTCAGCGGCACCGTCACAGGCTTGCCGTGCACGGTCACCGTCACGCTGTCCTGGGTCTGCGTCGGGTCCGACACCGCCAGCTGCCGCGGCCCGACCGCCACCGACGCGGGCCCGGACACGCTGACGCCGTCGACCGAGCCGGCCGCGAAGAAGTTCGCCAGCAGCGTGGCCCCGGTCCGGACGGCCTGGACCGTCGCGGTGTTGGCGCGCACGCGCCACGCCCACGACGCCGTCAGCGTGCCGATCGGCGACGCGCCCGGCAGCACCGCGTACGCGTACGTCGCGCCCGCCGGCTTCACGCCGTGCTCCAGGACCAGCTTCTGGTACCGGCGCGTGTTCGGGGTCGTGGTGCCCTTGGTGTTGGCGCCGGTGTCGATGTCGCGCCACGCGCCGGTCCGGTCCTCGCGCAACGCCGTCACCGAAGCGCCGTCCAGGACCACGTACCCGCCGACGTCTTCCAGGTGCAGCCACCGCGGTTCGCGCAGTGCGGACGCCTTGCCGAGTTCGGTGGCCACGCACCGGCCGTCCGCCAGCAGGACCCCGCGCCCGCCCTCGCCGAGGTTGCGGTTCTCGATCGTCGTGCGCACGGCGTGGTCGGCCGTGCCGGTGATCCCGGCGCCGAGGCACAGGATCCCGGCCGGAGTGAAGAACCACGACTTCTTCGCGACCAGTGAGCCGTCCCAGGACGTGAAGTCGAACGCGTAGGCGCCGGTGCGCGCGTCCCAGCGGACGCCGCCGGTGTGCGGGTTCGGCCCGACCGGCACGCCGCCGAACTTCGGGTCGACCGGGCCGTCGTTCTCGGTCGTGCCCGGCAGCAGCAGCGGGTCGACCGTCGGCCAGTAGGCGTCGGTGTAGTGCCCCTTGGCGTTCGGGAGGAACGTGTAGAGCACGCCGTCGCCGACGTGGTAGCCCTTGAGGTTCTGGCCGTTGATGGCTTCGTAGCGGGAAATCCGCGTCGAGCTGACGCCGAGGGAGGCCGACCAGTCGCCGGTGACGTGCACCAGGCGGTCCTGCTGGCCGAAGATCCGGTGCGTTGCCGTGACCCGCGCCGGGCGCGCGCCCGAGGCCAGCATGTCCTGTGCGAACTCGATGCCCGGCGTCGCCACCAGGTCCGGGCCGGGCGCGAACCGCTCGGGGTCCGGGATCTTCAGGAACGGGGCGTACGCGCCTTCCTTGATCCACTTCGCGGCCAGCGCGTTGAGGTCGGTCTTGGTCTTGCCCGACGCCGTCCGCGCCAGCACGAGGGTCGCGACGGTGAGCTGGTGGCCGATGTCGTGGCCGGTCTCCCCCTGCCGCGAGAGCATCCGCCCGCGCACCGGCTCCATCAGCGCGCCGGCGTAGACGAACGGCGCGAAGCTGTCGGCGACCAGCGCGTAGATCTTGTCCTTCAACGGCTGCGGCAGCGCGTACTCGGTGCCCGACGTGACGTGGATGGCGCCGGCGAGCGCGGTGAGCAGCACGATGCCGTAGTGGCCGGGGTACGGGATGGTGTCGTGCTGGATGAACGAGCCGTCGACGTGGAAGCCGTCGCCGGCCGCGCGGTCCAGCTTCGCCACGACGCTCGCCGCGCCCCCGCCGGCGACGTCGGTGAGCGCGTCGATGCCGGTCTTGATCCAGGCGGTGTCCCCGAGCATCGCGCCCGACACGATGGAGATCAGCGCCTTGTCCGCGCGGTTCGCGCCGGTTTCGACCACCGACGCGTTGTTGGCGCGCCTGTTCGGGTTCCCGACGAACCGCTTCACCGGCGCGAGGTAGCGCGCCAGCTGCTCGGCGGTCAGCTCGTCGGCGACCACCGAAAGCGTGTGCAGCAGGTAGTACGGGATGCCGATCTCGTAGGTGTACCAGTTGCCGATCTCGCCGACGTTCTCGTTGTACTGGCTGGCGTAGATGAGTTCCAGCGCGGCCTTGATCCGGTCGAGCACCGCCGGGTCGCCGGCCAGCGCCCCGCCCGGGGTGCCCCAGTCGACGGCGATCGCGCGCAGCCGGGCGTACATCGACGTCGTGTAGTCGCTGCCCGGGCCGAGCGGCAGGTCCGTCCACAGTGGAGCACCACCGCCGGCCACGGACAGGCTCGAGTGGTACGCCTTGGCGACGCGGCCCAGGTTGGCCAGCGCCTCGGCGCGTTCCGGCGACGGCCGGTTGATGCCGGTCTGCAGCTGCCGGTAGGCGGCGACGATCGGCGCGGTCGCGGCGGGCACCCCACCCGCGGCCGGGGCCGCGGGTGGACTGGAAGCGAACGCGGGACGGCTGAGCAGAACGGTCGAAGCGGCCGCCAGCGCGCCGCCGCGCAGAGCGTTTCTCCGGTTCACGGGCATGGCAATGCCTCCCAGGAAGACATCTTCGGCTTACGGGGAACGGGGATTCAGTTGTGCGGCGGCGTTACTGGCCCATCACTTTCCAGAAGAAAGTGGCGCGTACGTATCTTTCCTAGGGAAAGTTCGGGGTTCGAGGGCGAAAAACCGCACTTTCGTAGGGAAAGTGGCGGGTTGGGTTCAGCGGGAGCCGTCGGTGCGGCGGGGCAGCTGCCACGGGTTGGCCTCCTGGAGTGGTTCGGGCAGCAGCGCGTCCGGGAAGCCCTGCCACGCGATCGGGCGCAGGAAGCGCTCGATCGCCGCGGTGCCGACGGACGTCGTCGTCGGGGCGGTCGTGGCCGGGTACGGGCCGCCGTGCTGCTGGGCCCAGCTCACCGTCACCCCGGTGGGCCAGTCGTTCCACAGCAGCCGGCCGGCGATGCGGGCCAGCGACGGCAGCACCGGCCGGAGCCAGTCCACATCGGACTCCTCGCCGTGGATCGTGGCGGTGAGCCCCGGTTCGATGACGTCGAGCAGGCGCAGCAGTTCGGCCTGGTCGGCGTAGGTGACGATCAGCGACGCCGGGCCGAAGCACTCCTCGTGCACGGTGTCGCCGCCCTCGAGGAACTGCTTGCCGGTCGTGGCGAGCAGCGTCGGGGTGAACGCGGGCGCCGAAGAATCCGACTCAGACACCACCTCGACGCCCGGGACCTCCTTCAGCGCCGAGAGCTGCGAAGAAAAGCCGGCAGCGATGCGGTCGTTGAGCATCGGCTGGGCCGCCGCACCGTCCAACGCGTCCTTCAAAACCGAAGTCAGGCCGTGGTCCTCGGGCAGGAACAGCAGCCCGGGCTTGGTGCAGAACTGGCCGGCGCCGAGGGTGAACGACCCGGCGTACCCCTTCGCGACGGCCTCCCCGCGCGCGGCGATCGCGGCCTCGGTGACCACGACCGGGTTGACGCTGCCGAGTTCGCCGTAGAACGGGATCGGCCGCGGCCGCGCGTTCGCGATGTCGAACAGCGCCCGGCCGCCCGGGATGGAGCCGGTGAACGACGCCGCCGCGATCCGCGGGTCCTTCAGCGCCGTGACGCCTTCCTCCTGCCCGAAGATGACGTCGAAGACGCCCTCGGGCGCGCCAGCACCGATCAGGGCTTCGCGCACGATCCGGCCGGTCAGCGCGGACAGCTCCGGGTGCCCGGGGTGCGCCTTGAGGATCACCGGGCAGCCCGCGGCGAGCGCGGACGCCGTGTCGCCGCCCGCGACGCTGAACGCGAACGGGAAGTTGCTCGCGGCGAACACCAGCACCGGGCCGATCGCGGTCCTGACGCGGCGGATGTCCGGCCGCGGGCCCATCGGCCAGTCCGGGTCGGCGTGGTCGACGGTCGCGCCGAGGTACTCGCCTTCGGTGAGCACCTCGCCGAACAGGCGCAGCTGGAACGTCGTGCGCTTCAGCTCGCCGGCCAGCCGCGGGGTCGCGGGCAGGTGGGTCTCGCTGTGCGCCAGCGGGACGAGGTCGTCCGTGGCGGCGTCGAGGGCGTCGGCGGCCGCGACCAGCCAGCGGGCGCGCTCGG
>NZ_JAAGNB010001559.1:0-6819 GCF_010550475.1 Amycolatopsis sp. SID8362 | reverse complement strand
GCGCGTCGAGGGCGGCCGGATCGTGGCGCGCGCCGAGGGGTTCGGCGCCTGCCACGCCGCCGCTGTCGGTCCCGGGCCCGCCCGTTCGTCGGGTGGGTGAACCGGCGGAAGGAGCACGAGGTGGACGTCGAAACCGCGGTCGCCGAAGCGTTCCGCGACGAGTGGGGCCAGGTCGTGGCCACGCTCATCCGGGTCACCGGCGACTGGGACCTGGCCGAGGAGTGCGCCCAGGAGGCGTTCGCCCTCGCCCTGCGCACCTGGCCCCGCGACGGCGTCCCGCGCAAGCCCGGCGCCTGGCTGACCACCGCCGCCCGCAACCGCGCCACCGACCGGCTCCGCCGTGACGCCGTCGGTGCCGCCAAGCTCGAGGAGGCCGCCCGCGTGCACGTCCCCGGCGAACCCGCACCCGACGACGACAGCGGCGTCACCGACGACCGGCTGCGGCTGATCTTCACCTGCTGCCACCCCGCGCTGGCCACCGAAGCCCAGGTCGCGCTCGCGCTGCGCACCCTCGCCGGCCTGTCCACCGCAGAGATCGCCCGCGCCTTCCTCGTCCCGGAAGCGACCATGTCGCAACGGCTCGTGCGGGTGAAGCGCAAGATCCGCCACGCCCGCATCCCCTACCGCGTCCCGCCCGCGCACCTGCTGCCCGAACGCACCAACGCCGTGCTCGGCGTGCTGTACCTGACGTTCAACGAGGGCTACTCCGCCAGCGCCGGACCCGACCTGCAGCGCCCCGACCTCGCCGCCGAAGCCGTCCGCCTCGCCCGTGTCCTGGCCGGGCTGATGCCCGACGAACCCGAAGCACTCGGCCTGCTCGCGCTGCTGCTGCTCCAGCACGCCCGCCGCGCCACCCGCGTCGGCGACGACGGCGAGCTCGTCCCGCTCGAAGAGCAGGACCGCGCCCGCTGGGACACCGAGCGCATCACCGAAGGCACGCAGGTACTGGAGACCGCGTTGCGCCGCCGCCGGCCCGGGCCGTACCAGATCCAGGCCGCCATCGCCGCCTGCCACGCGACCGCGGCCCGCGCCGCCGACACCGACTGGCCGCAGATCGCCGGCCTCTACGGCGAGCTGCGCAAGTTCGTCCCCAGCGCCGTCGTCGACCTCAACCGGGCCGTCGCGGTCGGCATGGCCGACGGCCCCGAAGCCGGCCTCGCCCTGCTCGACGACCTGGACCTGCCGAACTACCACCTGCTGCCGGCCACCCGCGCCGACTTCCTCCGCCGCCTCGGCCGCCACGACGAAGCCGCCCGGTGGTACGCCGCCGCACGCGAGCTGGCACCCACCGACGCCGAGCGCGCCTACCTCACGCGGAGGATTTCGGAGACGCTGTCTTTCCCGGGAGCTCCCGTTCGTCGGGTGGACGAACCCCGACCGGAGGAGACCCCATGACCACCCTCGACGTGCCCGGCGCCACCCTCACCTACGACGTCACCGGCAGCGGCCCCGTCCTGCTGCTCGTGCCCGGCGGCGCGGCCGACTCCACCATGTTCGCCCCGATCCGCCCGATCCTCGCCGAAGACCACACCGTCGTCACCTACGACCCCCGCGGCATCTCCCGCAGCCCCCTGCACGGCGAACCGGGCTCCGACACCATCCGCGAACACGCCGACGACGTCCGCCGCCTGCTCACCGAGGTCGGTCCCGCCGACGTCCTCGCCAGCAGCGGCGGCGCGATCACGCTGCTCGAGCACGTCGTGCGCCACCCCGGCCAGGTCCGCACCGTCGTGCTGCACGAACCGCCGGTCACGCGTTACCTCGGCCCCGACGTCCTCGACGGCCCGGACATCCCGGCGATCTACCGCGAGCACGGCATCGGCGCCGCCATCGCCGCTTTCATGGAGATGGCCGGATTCGACATCGCCCCGCCCACCGACCCCACGCCCGAAGAACTCGCCCAGATGAAGGTGATGGAAGGCAACTTCGCCTACTTCTTCGGGCACCTGATGGCCGCGATCGGCGCCTACGAGCCCGACCTCGACGCGCTGCGGGCGACGTCCGCGCGGCTGGTCGTCGGCGTCGGGGAGAAGTCCGCCGGCCTGCCCGCCCACGAATCGGGCCTGGGGCTGGCCGCTGATCTCGGGCTCACCGCCGAGCTGTTCCCCGGCGACCACGGTGGCTTCCAGGCCGAGCCGGTCGCTTTCGCCTCGCGCCTGCGCGCCGTCCTGGAAGGATGCTGACATGCGGTACCTGCTGATGATCGCCGGCGACGAGAGCGCCGAAGAACACCAGAACGACGGCTGCGGCGGCTGGGGCGAGGACCTCGAACGCCGCGGCAAGATCCACGGCGGCGGTGGCCTGCGCCCGCCGTCGGAAGCCACGACCATCCGGGTGCGCGACGGCGAAGTCCTGCTCACCGACGGGCCGTTCACCGAGGCCAAGGAACAGATCGGCGGCTTCGTCGTGATCGAGTGCGACGACCTCGACGAAGCCCTCGAGATCGCGGCCAAGCACCCCGCCGCCACCTACGGCAGCATCGAAGTCCGCCCCATGCTCGGCCCGGAGGACTTCGCCTGATGCCCGCGATCGTCGAGCGGACGGCCCAGCGGTACGTCGCCGAACGCGCCACCGTCACCATCCCGGAGTTCCCGCGCATCGCCGACCGGCTGCCGCCCCTGATCGGGACCCTCGCCGCGAACGGCGTCGCCCTGGCCGGAGCGCCGTTCTTCCGCTACCGCGTGCTGCACCCCGGGATGCGGTTCACCGTCGAAGCCGGCGTACCCGTCGACGGCGGCTTCGAGGCGGAAGACCCGGCGTTCGCCGACGAACTTCCGGCGGGCCGCTACGGCCTCGACACCTACGTCGGCGCCCCGGACGGACTGGCCGCCGCGACCGCGTCGGTCCTGGAGTGGGGCGCGGCCGAGGGCATCGACTGGGACCGCCGCGAAGGACCCGACGGCGAAGAGTGGGGCTGCCGCCTGGAAGTACTGCGCAGCAACCCCCTCGAAGTGCCCGACCCCGCCCAGTGGGTCACCGACCTGCTCTTCCGCATCGCCGACTGATCAGCCGCGCCGGGTGAGCACGGCCGCGACCAGGCAGCCGAAGCCGGCCGTGCTCACCACCGCGCGCACGACGTTCCAGCGCACCCACACGGCCTCGAACTGGGCCCGGACCGCCGCGTAGTCGTCACCGCCGGCGTCCAGCGCGTTGTTGAGCGGGACGTTCACCACCCCGGTGATCACCAGCATCGCCACCAGGAACGCGAACCCGGCGATCACCCACGGCCGCGCGCCGGTGTCGAGGAACACCGCCCCGCCCGCCAGCACGGGCGCGCCCAGGAACGTCAGCATGAACACCGGGTTCAGGATCGCGACGTTGATCCCGCGCATCCCCTCGACGAACGTCTTGTCGTCCCCGCGCGCCAGGCCCGGCATGACCGAGCAGGCGTAGGCGTAGAACAGCCCGGCGATCAGCCCGGCCGCGACCAGCGCGGCCACCAGCACCACAGTGGACATCGGTTTCCCCTTCTCCTTCACCGGGCCCAGACCCCGGTCGCCGCGGCATCCCGCGCGTAGTCCGCGAAATCCGTCGCCGGGCGGCCCAGCACCCGCTCGACGTCGGTCGTCAGCGACGCGTTGCGGCCGTCGAGAACCCGGCCGAACAGCTCGACCAGCGCGCCGACCTCGTCCTCCGGCACCCCCTGCGCGGCCGCTCCCGCGGCGAACTCCGCCGCGGAAACCGGAACATAGCGGACATCCCGCCCCGAGGCGGCGGAAATATCGGCGGCGGCGTCGGCGAAGCTCAGCAACCGCGGTCCGGTCAGCTCGTACAGCTGCCCGGTGTGCCCGGGCTCGGTGAGCACCTTCGCCGCCACGTCGGCGAACGGCTCCGTCACCGTGCCCGCCGGCAGCGCGATCTCGCCGCCGCGCACCGCGTCCAGGAGGAAGTGCTCGCTGAAGGTCTGCGCGAACCAGCTGCACCGCCGGACCGTCCGGCCGGTGCCGGCGTCCCGCACGATCCGTTCGCACGCCTCGGCTTCCTCCTCGCCGCGGCCAGCTCGGAGAACGCAGCGTCGACGCCGTCCAGCACGGGCTTCCAGCTCTCCCGGTCACGCCAGTCGAACGGCGGTGCCCCGCGCCGCGAGGTGATCCGCACCGGCAGGCCGCGTTCCGCCACGCGGCGCCCGGTCCCGCCCACCACCAGGAAGTTCGTTGTCATGGCACTGAGTCAACCGGCCGACAGTGAGACTCTCCATAGTTCAGAACCTCGATGGCATGTTCCAGCGTCTACACTTCGGCGCATGGACCCGCTTGCCGCGCTCCTCGACGGCCCTCGCGCCCACGGCGCCTTCCTGCTGCGCTCGGTCCTGACCCCGCCGTGGTCGCTGCGCATTGAAGACCGGGCACCCCTGACCGTCGTGGCCGTGGTCCGCGGCGAAGCGTGGATCGTGCCCGACGGCGGCGAAGCGGTCTCGATGGGCGAGGGCGACGTCGCGATCGCCCGCGGACCCGACCCGTACCTGGTCGCCGACCAGCCCGGGACGCCACCGCAGGCGATCATCCTGCCCGGGCAGGAGTGCCGGACGCCCGACGGCGGGCACCTCACCGAGCTGACCGGTCTCGGCGTCCGCACCTGGGGCCACGGCACCGACGGCCCGGTCGTGCTGCTCACCGGGACGTACACGATGGAAGGCGAGTTGAGCAAACGGCTGCTCGCGGCCCTGCCCACCCTGATCGTGCTGCGGGCGGCCGACTGGCCGACCCCGCTGGTGGCGCTGCTCGCCGCCGAGATCGGCCGGGACGTGCCGGGGCAGGAAGCCGTCCTCGACCGGCTGCTCGACCTGCTGCTGATCGCGGCCCTGCGGGCCTGGTTCGACCGGCCGGACACCGCGGCACCTGCCTGGTACCGCGCCCACGAAGACCCGGTCGTCGGCCAGGCGCTGCGGCTGCTGCAACACCAGCCCGCCGAACCGTGGACGGTCGCGGAACTCGCTTCGGCCACCGGCATTTCCCGCGCGGCGCTGGCCCGCCGCTTCGCCGTGGCGGTCGGCGAGACCCCGATGGCCTACCTGACCGGCTGGCGGCTCGCGCTGGCCGCGGACCTGCTGCGCCAGCACCGGGAAACCACGATCGGTTCGGTGGCCCGCCAGGTCGGGTACGGCAGCGCGTTCGCCCTCAGCACGGCGTTCAAGCGCGAGTTCGGCGTCAGCCCGCAGCAGTACCGGACGCGGGAACCAGCGTCGTGAGGGCTTCCCCGGTGGCGCCGTCGAACGGCACCGAGCTGTGTTCGTGCACGATCTTCCAGCCGTCTTCACCCCGCTGAAACCCGACGGTGGCGCGCACCCACATCGACACCTCGGTGCCGTCGGTCATGGTGCCGGTGACCTGGAAGAGGTAGTGCGCGAACGCGACATCGCCGCCGGTGACCACCTCGAGGTCCCGGATCCGCAGGCCGATCTCCGTGCGGTAGGCGCCGAACCACTGGGTCAGCCGGGCCCGTTCGGCGTCGCGTCCCCGGTCGCACAACCCGCCGACCGCATCGAACAGCGTGACGTCCTCGGCGTACTGCGCGACGAGGGCCTCGACGTCCTTGGCCGCCACGGCCGCGATCCGGGATTCGATGAGCGCGGCGGTCATTTCAGCGCCTCGCCCAGCCGGTCGAGCCAGTCGCCCGTGCCCTGCTCGCGCCACTCCGGCTGCTCGGCGCCGTCGAGGAAGGTGCCCTGTTCGGTCAGCACCAGCCGGGTGCCGTCGCCGTCGGCTTCGAATTCGACCGTGGTGATCGAGACCGTGGCGAGCGCGGTCCCGCCGCTCAGCGTCGTGGCGTAGACGATCCGCCGCTCGGGGACGATGTCGTGGTATGTCGAGACGACGCTCAGCTTCGTGTCGTCCGGGCCGAGCGCGTCGACGGTTTCCGTGCCACCGACCCGGAAGTCCAGGGTGTGCGTGCCGTCGGGGACGAACCAGTGCACCTTCGCGGCCGGGTCCGACCACGCGGCGAAGACGCGCTCCGGCGGTACGGGGTAGGTGCGTTCGAGGGTGAAGGTGGCGTGCTTGACGGTCATGACGTGCTCCCTTCCGAGGTCCCCGGCCCGGCGAGGAAGTCACCGAGCCGGTCGAGCCTGCCCTCCCACGTGGTGCGCTGCCGTCCCAGCCAGTGCTCGCCGGCGCGCAGCACCTCCGGTTCGATCCGGCAGGTGCGGACGCGGCCGACCTTCTCCGACCGCACGATCCCGGCGGTCTCCAGCACTTGGAGGTGCTGCACGACCGCGGCCAGCGACATGGTCAGCGGCTCGGCCAGCTCACTGACCGACGCCGGCCCGCGCACGAGCCGCTCCACCAGCGCCCGCCGCGTCCGGTCGCCCAGGGCGCGGAACACCAGGTCCAGCGACTCCTCATGGTTAAGCATCTACTTAAGTTACGTCCGGGACCGGCGGTTGGTCAAGTAACTGCTTAAGTGTTTCGGGTAGCTCCGGCGTGTCGCGCAGGACGGCGAGCACCCGGGTCAGCTCACGCTCGGCCGCGTCACCTCGGCTCACGGCGGCCCGGAGTTCGGCGCCGAGGTTCGTGGTGGTCTCGTGCATCGACCGGACGGTCTGTTCGTGCGCGGCCTGCGTCTCGGCGAGCCGCTGGTCGTACCCGGCGCGCAGGCGTTCGGCGTCGACCCGGGCGCGGTCCTCCTGCGCCGCGACGGCTTTGGCGTGGTCCGCGCGAGCGGCGTCGAGTCGTTCCTGAACGGCGTCCACGCGCCGTTCGGCCGCCTCGGCCCTTGCGGCGACAGCGTCGGTACGGCCGCGTTCCTCGTCGGCGGCCTTGTGGGCGGCAGCCAGCTCGGCGGTCAGTGTCGCGATCGCCGCGGCGCGTTCGCCGGCCAACG
>NZ_JAAGNB010001514.1:0-6920 GCF_010550475.1 Amycolatopsis sp. SID8362 | reverse complement strand
TGCTGCGCAGCTACGCGGCGAGCCGGGCCGCCGCCGACGACACGGCCGCGGAGCAGGACGCCGCGCGCCGCCGGCTGTTCGAGCACTACCTCGCGACGGCCGACGCCGCGGGCCGCGTGCTGATCCCGCACTTCCTCCGGCTCCCGCGTGCCGAGCCCGCGCGTGTCTTCGACGGCACGGAAGCGGCGCTCGACTGGCTGGACACGGAGTGGCCGAACCTCGCCGCGGCCGTCGAGCACCCCGAGGCCCGGGAGTACGCCTGGCACCTCGCGGACGCGCTCCGGGCGTTCTTCCACCACCGCGGTCACCACAGCGAGTGGATCGACACGGCCACGACCGCGCTCACCGCCGCCCAGGCCGCCGGCGCCCGCCAGGCCCAGGCGGCGATGCGGCTGTCGATCGCGCTCGCCGGCGTCAACAGCGGCCGCTACGCCGAGGCCCGCGCGCACCTGACCACCGTCCTGCACGACGGGCTCGCCGCGGACTGGCCCGCCGGCCGGGCCGCGGTCCTCAACAACCTGAGCGCGGTCCACCAGCGCCTCGGCGACCCGCACGAGGCGATCGCGTGCGGCCTGGAGTCGTTGCGGCTGTGCGAAGAGCTCGCCATCCCCGGCGTCACGATGGCACTGGCCAACGTCGGCTTCGCCTGCGGCCAGGTCGGCGACCTCGACGAAGCCTTGGGGCACTTCGGCCGCGCCCTGGAGATCGCCGAACGCGACGGCGCGAAGTTCAGCGTGGCGGTGGTCCTGGTCGACCTCGGCCACGTCCACCGCGACCTCGGCCACCCGGACGCGGCGGCGTTCTACGAGCGGGCCCTCACGGCGAACCGCGAGCTGGGCTACCAGTACGGCGAGGCGGCGGCGCTGTCCGGCCGGGCGGTACTGGAAGCCCGCGCGGGTGACGCCACGCGGGCCCTGTCCGACGCGGCGGAGGCGGTGGAACTGACCCGGCGCATCGGCGACCGCGGTACGGAGGCGTCGGCGCTGGCGGCACTGGGCGAGACGTGCCTGCGGCTGGGCCGGGCCGCGGAGGCCGTCTCGCCGTTGTCGGCGGCGTTGGAGATCGCGCGCGAGACGAGCTTTACGTGGTGCGAGGCGGCGGCGCTGACCGGCCTGGCGGAGGCGGCGCTCGCGGTCGGGGACGCGGAGCTTGCCCGCACGCACGGTGAAGCGGCGGCGAAGCTGGCGGCCCGGTCCGGGTATCGCCCCCTGGAGACGCGGGCCGCGGAAACACTGGGGCAGCTCGCCCGCTGAGGCTTGCGCGTTCGCCCTCCCCAGCCGAGACTGCCGGGATGGATCAGCCGTTCTCCGAGGACAGTGCCGTTCTCGTCGACCGGGCGCGGCAGCACGCGCTGGGTGACCTGCTCCGCCGGACCGCGTTGCGGCTGCCGGACAAGCTCGCCGTCGTCGACGGGCCGCGGCGGTTCACCTTCGCCGAGTTCGAGGCCACCGCCAACCGGTTCGCGCACGCGCTCGCCGCCCGCGGGCTGCGCAAGGGTGACCGGCTCGCGCTGCTGAGCCACAACTGCTGGCAGTACGGCGCGCTCGCGTTCGCCACCGCCAAGCTCGGCGTGCTGCTCGTGCCGGTCAACTTCATGCTCGGCGCCGACGAGATCGCCTACCTCCTCCGGCACGCCGAAGTGGCCGCGTTCGTCGCCGAGGGCGCGCTCGAACCGACCGCGCGGAAAGCCCTCGAACTCGCCGGCCTCGGCGAGGTGGTCCGCGGCCGGATCGGCGCGGGCGGCGAATGGGACGACGTCGAGGAGTGGCTGTCCGAAGGGGACTCGACCGCGCCCGAGGTCGTCGTCGCCGACGACGACCCGCTGCGGATCATGTACACCTCCGGCACGGAGTCGCGGCCGAAGGGCGTGCTGCTGTCGAGCCGGTCCCTGATCGCGCAGTACGTCTCGTGCGTGATCGACGGCGGCATGAGCGCCGACGACGTCGAGGTGCATTCCCTGCCGCTGTACCACTGCGCGCAGCTGGACTGCTTCTTCTCGGTCGACGTCTACCTCGGCGCGACCAGCGTGCTCCTGCCCGGCCCGGACCCGGCCGCGCTGCTCGCCGCCGTCGAGCGGGAGCGGGCGACGAAGCTGTTCGCGCCGCCGACGGTGTGGATCTCCCTGCTACGGCACGAAAACTTCGACCGCACGGACCTCTCGAGCCTGCGGAAGGGTTACTACGGCGCCTCCGCGATGCCGGTCGAGGTGCTGCGCGAGCTGCGCCGCCGGCTGCCGGACGTCGAGCTGTGGAACTTCTACGGCCAGACCGAAATGGCGCCGCTGGCGACGATCCTGCGCCCGCACGAACAACTCGAGCGGGCCGGGTCGGCCGGGCGGCCGTCGCTCAACGTCGAGACCCGGATCGTCGACGACGAGGACCGGCCGGTCGCGCCCGGCGTGGTCGGTGAGATCGTGCACCGCAGCCCGCACGCCACCCTCGGCTACTACCGCGATGAGGACAAAACGGCCGAAGCGTTCCGCGCCGGCTGGTTCCACTCCGGTGACCTCGGCGTCGTCGACGAGGACGGCTACCTGTCCGTCGTGGACCGCAAGAAGGACATGATCAAGACCGGCGGCGAGAACGTCGCGAGCCGGGAGGTCGAGGAGGCGCTGTACCTGCTCGACGGCGTCGCCGAAGCCGCGGTGTTCGGCATCGAGCATCCACACTGGATCGAAGCGGTCACCGCCGTCGTCGTGCCGCGCGAAGGCGCCGACCTCACCGCAGCGCAAGTGATCGACCACGCGAAGTCACATCTCGCCGGTTACAAATGTCCCAAGTACGTCGTATTCTCGGACCACCTTCCCAAGAATCCGAGCGGCAAGATCGTCAAGCGGGAATTGCGGGAGCAGCACAAGGGACTCGCGGCGAGCGGCTGACCACCGAAATCCCCTTGCCCGGCAGGGAGAACGACGGATACCGTCGACCGTCCGCGCCCGCTTTCCGGAGAACGCGGGACATCCGTCCCACCAGGGCCGACCGGCCCGCAAAGAATCCGCGGAAAGCCGTGGCGCGCGCCGTCCGTCGGGTCTAGGAATAGAGGCCGTCCACCGTTCCCCCCCATCCGAAGGGATTCACTCGTGTCCGTTTTCATCGCCGTCCTCCTCGCACTGGGGGCCGGGCTGCTCGTCGGCGGCCGGGTCCACAGTGCCCGTGAGGCCCGCGCCAACTACTCCGCCTACCGGGCCCGGACCGCCAAGGGCTTCGGGGAGATGATCCGGTCGGCGGTTTCCGCCGTCGTCGCGGTGGCCGGCGCGCTCGTGCTCCTCTTCATCCTGCTGAACGTGCTCCAGCAGGCCTGAACCGGAACCCGACTCATGGCGGGTTGTTGCCGCCCCGGCCGCGGAGGACCCTTTTCCGTGGCCCCGACGGACGGGGCCGCGAAAGGACTCCCCCATGAGATCGAGGGTGCTTTCTGCTGCGCTCGGTGCGGCCGTAGGCCTGCTGGGCACAGTCGTCGTCGCCGCGCCGGCCGAGGCCGCCGCGGTCTGCGGTGACCAGGTCGTCGGCAACGGCGGGTTCGAAAGCGGCACCACGCCGTGGACCCAGACCAGCGGGGTCATCTCCGCCGCCACCACGGCGGAGCCGGCCCACGGCGGCACGATGGACGCCTGGCTCGACGGTTACGGCAGTACGCACACCGACACGCTGTCCCAGTCGCTGACACTGCCCGCGGGCTGCGCGTCGGCGGCGTTGTCATGGTGGTCGCACGTCGACACCAAGGAGACGACGACCGCCACCGCCTACGACAAGCTGGTGGTGCAGGTCGGCACCGACACGCTCGCGAGCTACTCGAACCTCGACAAGAACACCGGGTACGTCCAGCGCACCGTCGACGTGTCGCGCTACCTGGGCCAGACGGTGACGCTCAAGGTCACCGGCACCGAGGACTCGAGCCTCGCCACGAACTTCCTCCTGGACGACTTTTCGCTGACCACCACCGGTTCGCAGAACCCGCAGTCCCCGGTCGTCACCTCGCCGGGCGCCCAGTCCGGCGCCGTCGGCCAGGCCGTGTCGCTGCAGGTCCAGGCCAGTGACCCGCAGGGCGACGCGCTCACCTGGTCCGCGACCGGCCTGCCCGCCGGGCTGAGCATCGGCGCGAGCACCGGGAAGATCACCGGCACGCCGACGACCGCGGGCACCTCGTCGGTCACCGTCACCGCCAAGGACCCCGCCGGCAACAGCGGCAGCGCCACCTTCTCGTGGACGATCACCGCGGCCCCGGCCGACTCCACGCGCACCCCGATCAACCCCGCCTACACGGTTAACCTGACGTCGAACACCGCGGGCGACACGTGGAACGGCCACCAGAGCGTCAGCTTCACCAACGGCTCCGCGACCGCGCTGCCCGAGGTCTACCTGCGGCTCTGGGACAACTACCACGGCAGCTGCCCGACGACGCCGATCACGGTCACGAACGTCACCGGCGGCACGCCGTCGGCGCTGAGCGTGAACTGCACGGCCATGAAGATCACGCTGCCCGCGCCGCTGGCGCAGGGCCAGTCCGCGACCATCGGGTTCGACCTGCAGATCGTCGTGCCCAGCGGCGCCGACCGGTTCGGCCACGACGGCGCGTACAACATGATCGGCAACGCGCTGCCGGTGCTGGCGGTCCGCGACGGCGCGGGCTGGCACCTCGACCCGTACACCAACAACGGCGAGTCGTTCTACACCGTGATCAGCGACTTCGACGTGACCCTGGTGCACCCGGCGGCGCTGCTGACGCCCGCCACCGGCTCGTCGACCGAGACGACCAGCGGCAGCACGACCACGACGCACGCGACCGCGTCGAAGGTCCGCGACTTCGCCTGGGCCGCCGGGCCGTTCGCGAAGATCTCCACGACGTCCGGCAAGGGCGTGCGGGTGAACGTCTACTCGGTCAGCGGGATCTCCACGAGCAGCGCCAACCAGATGCTGAGCCTGGCCGCCGACTCCATCGACGTCCACTCGGGCCGCTTCGGCGACTACCCGTACGGCGAGGTGGACGTGGTGCTGGACAACAACTTCTGGTTCGGCGGCATGGAGTACCCGGGCTTCGTGCTCGACCTCGTGTCCACCACGGCGCTCCCGCACGAGCTGGCGCACCAGTGGTTCTACGGGATCGTCGGCGACGACGAGTACAACTCCCCGTGGCTGGACGAGAGCTTCACCGACTACGCCACCGACCTCTACCGCGGGATCACCGGCAGCGGCTGCGGCATCACGTGGCAGTCGAGCGCGGAGAAGCTGACCAACTCGATGGCCTACTGGGACGCGCATTCGTCGCGCTACTCGACCGTCGTCTACAACTACGGCAAGTGCACGCTGCACGACCTGCGGCGGACGATCGGCGACACGGCGATGGCGAACCTGCTGAAGTCCTACGCCCAGTCGCACTGGTACGGCGTGTCGACCACCGCGGAGTTCAAGGCGGCGGCGCAGGCGGCGGCCGGGTCGACCGACCTGACGTCCTTCTGGGCGTCGCACCGCGTGGAGGGTTGAGAAAACCCGTTGGAGTTCCCCGTCCGCGTCCGCCACTGTGGGGACGTGGACGGGGAACGGCTCTTTTGCGACGTCGCGCTGGCGGCGCGGATCGAACGCGCCGAGGTGCGGCTGGTGGTGGAAAGCAGCGACGCCGCGCGGGCCCGCCGGGGCGACGACGTCGGCTTCGCGCGGCCGGTCGCCGGCGGGGTGGCGAGCTTCGCGGAGGCGGACTCGCCGTTCAACAAGGTCGCCGGGCTCGGTTTCGAGGGCCTCCCGGACGCTCTGGACGAGATCGAAGCGGCCTTCGCCGAGCTGGGCGCGCCGGTGCAGATCGAGCTGTCGCAGCTCGCGGACACGTCCCTCGGCGCCTTCCTGACCGGCCGGGGGTACCGGCTGGAGAACTACGAGAACGTGCTGGGCCGGCGGATCGGCGGCGCCGACCACCCCGAAGGCGTCCGGCGGATCGGCGACGACGAGCTGGAGGCGTGGCTCGCCGGGATCGCCGAAGCGTCCGTCGTCGCCGACACCGAAGGCGTGCCCTCGCACGAGGACTTCCCGCGCGAGACGATCCTCAACGCGCTGCGGGACATGCCGGGGATGCTGCGGTTCACCGCGGAACGGGACGGCGAGTTCGCCGGCGGCGCCGGGCTCCGGGTCGTCGACGGGATCGCGCAGCTGGGCGCCGCGGCGACGTTGCCCGCCCACCGTCGACGCGGCGTCCAGACGGCGCTGGTGCGCGCCCGGCTCGCGGTGGCCGCCGACCTCGGGTGCGACTTCGCCGTGGTCACCACGCAGCCGGGGTCGAAGTCGCAGCAGAACGTGCAGCGGCTGGGGTTCGACCTGCTCTACGCGCGGGCTGTCCTGGTGAAGGGCGTCTCCGCGACGAGCTCCTCGGGAGCCGACAGCCGCCAGGCTTCGTAGAGCAGCTCGGCGAGTTCGTCGGCTTCGATCTTGTCCAGGTACACCACGACCCAGCCGAACCCGCCGGCGGTGAACTGGACTTCGAAGACGTCCGGGCGCTCCGCGACGAGCGCCAGCTGCTCGGAGATCTCCTGCTTCAGGCCGACGGTCCGCGTCCGCGGCCAGAAGTAGCCGAACCGCTTGCCGCGCACGCTGAACGACGAGTAGTCGCGCGCTTCGGCGCGCTCGACCTCCGTCAGCCCGCCGAGCAGCCGTTCGAGTTTCCGGACCGTGACCGTCACCTGTCGTTCCCCCTGTCTCCGGCGACTACGGTAGCGCGCCGGTACCGTGCGGGACATGAGCATCCGCGAAGCCGTCCTCGACGACGGCCGCGCCGTGGTGGTCAAGTACGGGCACGCCCCCGGCGCGACCGGCGCCGAAGCCGCGGGCCTGCGCTGGCTGGCCGAGGCGGACGCGGTCCCGGTGCCGTCGATCCACCGCGCCGACGACTCGCAGCTGGTCCTCGACCGGGTCCCGGCCGGTCGGCCGTCGGCGGCC
>NZ_JAAGNB010001466.1:0-12363 GCF_010550475.1 Amycolatopsis sp. SID8362 | reverse complement strand
TCGGCGAGGGCCACCGCGGTGGCCGCCCCGATTCCGCGGCCCGCGCCGGTGACCACCGCGACCTGGTCGGTGAGCTTGAACCGGTCGAGGATCATGGCGCGAAATGTAACACGTTCTAGTGACGGCGAACACAGCTCCGGCGTGCCGGGTCGGACTGGTCACGTTAGGCTTGACCGGAGTTTCCAGGACGTATACTTAGCGCCGCGAACTACCGGGAACCCATCAGGAACTACGTCGTTCCGCGCAGCCAGATCGTTACCGTCCGCCGCAGTCCGGGGCGCTCTGAATTGATGCTGACGTGTTTCCCAGGTGTTAAAGTCGCGCTAACAAGCGGGCCATCGTCGTCCCGTGCGCTCCCCGGCCGGTAGCCCGGCCCCGCACGACAAGACGACGAAGGAGGTCCCTTCATGATCTTCTCCGCCATTCCCGGCAAGCAGGGTCTCTACGATCCGGAGACCGAACAGGACTCCTGCGGTGTGGCCATGGTGGCCGACATCCGCGGGCGCCGCTCCCACGGCATCGTCACCGACGGCCTCGCCGCGCTGACCAACCTCGACCACCGCGGCGCCGCCGGCGCCGAACCCACCAGCGGCGACGGCGCCGGCATCCTGCTGCAGCTGCCCGACGCACTGCTGCGCGCGGAAGCCGGCGTCGCGCTGCCCGAACCCGACGAGCGCGGCCACCACGCCTACGCCGCCGGCATCGCGTTCCTCCCCGAAGACGCCGAGCAGCGCCGCAAAGCCGTCGAGCTGGCCGAACGCATCGCCGTCGAAGAAGGCCTCGAGGTCCTCGGCTGGCGCGAGGTACCGGTCGACGCCGACCGTGCCGACATCGGCCCGACCGCGCGCTCGGTCATGCCGCACTTCGCCATGCTTTTCGTGGCGGCGGACGGAAAAGCGGGCCTGGAGCTGGACCGGCTCGCCTTCTGCCTGCGCAAGCGCGTCGAGCACGAAAGCGCGAACTCCGGCTGTGGCACGTACTTCCCGTCGCTGTCCTCGCGGACGATCGTCTACAAGGGCATGGTGACGCCGGAGCAGCTGCCGGCCTTCTTCGGCGACCTTCGCGACGAGCGGCTGGAAAGCGCCATCGCGCTGGTGCACTCCCGCTTCTCCACCAACACCTTCCCGTCGTGGCCGCTGGCGCACCCGTTCCGGTTCGTGGTCCACAACGGCGAGATCAACACCATCCGCGGCAACCGCAACCGCATGCGGGCGCGCGAGGCGCTGCTCGAGTCCGAGCTCATCGACGGCGACCTTTCGCGGCTGTTCCCGATCTGCTCGCCGGACGCGTCGGACTCGGCGTCGTTCGACGAGGTCCTCGAGCTGCTGCACCTCGGCGGCCGGTCGCTGCCGCACGCCGTGCTCATGATGATCCCGGAGGCGTGGGAAAACCACGCCACCATGAAGCCCGAGCGCCGCGCGTTCTACCAGTTCCACGCCAGTCTCATGGAGCCGTGGGACGGCCCGGCCTGCGTCACCTTCACCGACGGCACCCTGGTCGGCGCGGTCCTGGACCGCAACGGCCTGCGCCCGGCGCGCTGGTGGCGCACGGCCGACGACCGCGTCGTGCTCGCCAGCGAGGCCGGCGTGCTGGACGTCGCCCCGAAGGACGTCGTGGCCAAGGGGCGGCTCAAGCCCGGCCGGATGTTCCTCGTGGACACCGAAGCCGGCCGGATCGTGGACGACGAAGAGGTCAAGTCCGCGCTCGCCGGCGAGCTGCCGTACGACTCCTGGCTGCACGCCGGGCTGCTGAAGATCGCCGAGCTGCCCGACCGCGACCACGTCGTGCAGAGCCACGACTCGGTGCTGCGCCGCCAGCTTTCCTTCGGCTACACCGAAGAAGAGCTGAAGATCCTGCTCGCGCCGATGGCCGAGAAGGGCGCCGAGCCGATCGGCTCGATGGGCACCGACACCCCGCCCGCCGTGCTGTCCCAGCGGTCCCGGCTGCTCTACGACTACTTCAAGCAGGGCTTCGCCCAGGTCACCAACCCGCCGCTGGACGCGATCCGCGAAGAGCTGGTCACCTGCATGGCGCGGATCATGGGCCCGGAGCGCAACCTCCTGGCCCCCGGCCCGGCGTCCTGCCGCCACCTCAAGCTGCCGTACCCCGTCATCGACAACGACGAGCTGGCCAAGCTCATCCACATCAACGACGACGGCGACCTCCCCGGCTTCGCGTGCAGTGTCCTTTCCGGACTGTACGAAGTGGACGGTGGCGCCGAGGCGCTGGCCGGCGCGATCGAACGCGTCCGGCGTGAGGCCTCCGAGGCGATCGCGGCTGGGGCGCGCACGCTGGTGCTGTCCGATCGCGACTCCGACCACCGGATGGCGCCGATCCCGTCGCTGCTGCTGGTTTCCGCGGTGCACCACCACCTGGTCCGCACCAAGGAACGCCTGCGCGTCGCGCTGGTCGTCGAATCCGGTGACGCGCGCGAGGTGCACCACATCGCGCTGCTGCTCGGCTACGGCGCCGCCGCGGTCAACCCGTACCTGGCCTTCGAGACCATCGAGGACATGATCGGGCAGGGCGCGGTCACCGGCATCGAGCCGGCGAAGGCGGTCCGCAACTACGTGCAGGCGCTGGTCAAGGGCGTCCTGAAGATCATGTCCAAGATGGGCATCTCCACGGTCGGCGCGTACACCGCCGCCCAGGTCTTCGAGTCCCTCGGCCTGAGCCAGGACCTGCTCGACGAGTACTTCACCGGGACGTCGTCGAAGCTCGGCGGCGTCGGGCTCGAGGTGCTCGCCGAAGAGGTCGCCGTCCGGCACCGCCGCGCGTACCCGGACAACCCGACCGAACGCGTCCACCGTGGACTCGACACCGGCGGCGAGTACGCCTACCGCCGCGAGGGCGAGCTGCACCTGTTCACGCCGGAGACGGTGTTCCTGCTGCAGCACGCGTCGAAGACCGGCCGCGACGAGGTCTACCGCAAGTACACCGACGAGGTGCACCGCCTCTACCGCGAAGGCGGCACGCTGCGCGGGCTGTTCTCGTTCAAGGACGGTGTCCGCGAGCCGGTCCCGCTCGACGAGGTCGAGCCCGCCGAGGCGATCTTCAAGCGCTTCAACACCGGCGCGATGTCCTACGGCTCGATTTCGGCCGAGGCGCACGAAACCCTGGCCATCGCGATGAACCGCATCGGCGGCCGGTCCAACACCGGCGAGGGCGGCGAAGACCCCGAGCGGCTGTACGACCCCGAGCGCCGCAGCGCGATCAAGCAGGTCGCTTCGGGCCGCTTCGGCGTCACGAGCGAATACTTGGTCAACGCCGACGACATCCAGATCAAGATGGCGCAGGGCGCGAAGCCCGGCGAGGGTGGCCAGCTGCCGCCGAACAAGGTGTACCCGTGGATCGCGCGTACCCGGCACTCCACGCCGGGCGTCGGCCTGATTTCCCCGCCGCCGCACCACGACATCTATTCCATCGAGGACCTGGCACAGCTGATCCACGACCTCAAGAACGCCAACGAGCACGCCCGCATCCACGTGAAGCTGGTGTCCTCGCTGGGTGTCGGCACGGTCGCGGCCGGCGTGTCCAAGGCGCACGCGGACGTCGTGCTCATCTCGGGCCACGACGGCGGCACCGGCGCGTCCCCGATGAACTCGCTCAAGCACGCGGGCACGCCGTGGGAGATCGGCCTCGCCGAGACCCAGCAGACGTTGCTGCTCAACGGGTTGCGCGACCGGATCACCGTGCAGGTGGACGGCGCCATGAAGACCGGGCGCGACGTCGTCATCGCGGCGCTGCTCGGCGCCGAGGAGTACGGCTTCGCGACGGCCCCCCTCGTCGTCGCGGGCTGCATCATGATGCGCGTCTGCCACCTCGACACCTGCCCGGTCGGCGTCGCGACGCAGAGCCCCGAGCTGCGCAAGCGCTACACCGGCCAGGTCGAGCACGTCGTCAACTTCTTCAAGTTCGTGGCCGAAGAAGTACGGGAAACCCTGGCGGCACTGGGGTTCCGGACGCTCGACGAGGCCATCGGCCACGCCGAGCTGCTGAACACCGACGAGGCCGTCGACCACTGGAAGGCGTCCGGTTTGGACTTGGCGCCGATCTTCGAGATGCCTTCGGAGACGCCGTACGGCGGCGCCAAGCGGCGCACGCGCGGCCAGGACCACGGCCTCGAGCACGCGCTGGACCGCACGCTCATCCAGCTCGCCGAGGCGGCGCTGGAAGACGCGCACCACGTCAACATCGAGCTGCCGGTGCGCAACGTCAACCGGACCGTCGGCACGCTGCTCGGCTCGGAGATCACCCGCCGCTACGGCGGCGACGGCCTGCCCGAGGGCACCATCAACGTCACGCTCACCGGGTCGGCCGGGCAGTCGCTCGGCGCGTTCCTGCCGCGCGGCATCACCCTCGACATGGTCGGCGACGCCAACGACTACGTGGGCAAGGGCCTGTCCGGCGGCCGGATCGTCGTCCGCCCCGACCCGGACGCGACCTTCGCCGCCGAGGCGCAGACGATCGCGGGCAACACGATCGCCTACGGCGCCACCGCCGGCGAGATCTTCCTGCGCGGCCAGGTCGGCGAACGCTTCTGCGTCCGCAACTCCGGCGCCACGGTCGTCGCCGAAGGCGTCGGCGACCACGCCTTCGAGTACATGACCGGCGGCCGCGCGGTGGTGCTCGGCCCGACCGGGCGCAACCTGGCGGCCGGCATGTCCGGCGGCGTGGCGTTCGTGCTCGACGTCGACCGCAAGAAGGTCAACCAGGACATGGTGGACCTGCTCAAGCCGACCGCCGACGACCTGGCGTGGCTCAAGAAAACGGTGCAGCAGCACCACGATCTCACCCGCTCCGCGGTGGCGGCCTCGCTGCTCGGCGACTGGCCGCGCCGGTCCGTGGCGTTCACGAAGGTGATGCCGCGCGACTACCAGCGGGTCCTGGACGCGGCGAAGGCGGCCCGCGCCGCCGGCCGCGACGTCGACGAGGCGATCATGGAGGCCGCTCGTGGCTGACCCGACCGGTTTCCTGAAGTACGACCGCGAAGAGCCCAAGAAGAAGTCCAAAGAGGACCGCCTGCACTCGTGGGGCGAGGTCTACGCGGACGTCGACCCGGGCGAGCGCAACGAAAAGGTGTGCAAGCAGGCGTCGCGCTGCATGGATTGCGGCATCCCGTTCTGCCACTCCGGTGGCTCCGGCTGCCCGCTGGGCAACCTGATCCCGGAGTGGAACGACCTGGTCCGCCGCGGCGACTGGGCCGCGGCCAGCGACCGGCTGCACGCGACCAACAACTTCCCCGAGTTCACCGGGAAGCTGTGCCCGGCGCCGTGCGAGGCCGGCTGCGTGCTGTCCATCTCGCCGCTGTCCGGCGGGCCGGTCGCGATCAAGCGCGTCGAGCAGACGATCGCCGACCAGTCCTGGGAAGCGGGCTACGTCCAGCCGCAGGTGTCCGAAGTGTCCAGTGGCCGCCGCGTCGCGGTCGTCGGCTCCGGCCCGGCCGGCCTGGCAGCCGCCCAGCAGCTGACTCGCGCCGGCCACGAGGTCACGGTGTTCGAGCGCGACGACCGCCTCGGCGGCCTGCTGCGCTACGGCATCCCCGAGTTCAAGATGGAGAAGAAGGTTCTCGACCGCCGCCTGGCACAGCTGCGCAAGGAGGGCACCCGGTTCGTCACCGGCTGCGAGGTCGGCGTCGACCTCTCGGTGGAAGACCTGCGCGCGCAGTACGACGCCGTGGTGCTGGCGGTCGGCGCCCTGCGCGGCCGCGACGACACGACGACGCCGGGCCGCGAGCTCGCGGGCATCCACCTGGCGATGGAACACCTGGTGCCGGCCAACAAGTACGTCGAGGGCGACGGCCCGCCGTCGATCGACGCCCGCGGCAAGCACGTGGTCGTCATCGGCGGCGGCGACACCGGCGCGGACTCCTACGGCACGGCCACCCGCCAGGGCGCGGTTTCGGTGACGCAGCTGGACCAGTACCCGATCCCACCGTCCACAAGGGACGACGAGCGCTCGCCGTGGCCGACGTGGCCGTACATCCTGCGCACCTACCCGGCGCACGAGGAAGCGGGCGAGCGGAAGTTCGCGGTGGCGGTCAAGCGCTTCGTCGGCAATGAGGACGGGCACGTGACGGCCGTCGAGTTGCAGCAGGTCCGCGTCCAGAAGGACCCGGCCACCGGCCGCCGCGAGGTCATCCCGGTGACCGACGAGGTCGAGACCCTGCCGGCCGACCTGGTCCTGCTGGCGATCGGGTTCGAGGGCGTCGAGGAGATGCCGCTGCTGGACGGCCTCGGCTTGTCCCTGACTCGTCGCGGAACCCTGTCGTGCGGCGCGGACTGGCAGACGGAGACCCCGGGCGTGTTCGTCTGCGGCGACGCCCACCGCGGCGCGTCGCTGGTGGTGTGGGCGATCGCGGAGGGCCGCTCGGTGGCCAACGCCGTCGACACGTACCTGACGGGCGCCTCGGACCTCCCGGCCCCGGTCCACCCGACGGCGTTGCCGCTCGCCGTCGTCTGAGCCCCTCGCACCGCCATTCGGCCGTACGCGATGCGGCCGAATGGCGGTGTGCACTCCGTGATGTGACAACTACTTTCGAGTAGCTGTGTCGCCTTTGCGACGATTCACTCGCGGGAAGGTGGGCGTCTTGAAGCACACGACAATCCGGGCCGCGGTCGTCACCGCCGTCCTCTCCCTCGCGTTCGCCCTGGTCGGTGTGCCCGCCCAGGCCGCGCCGAAACCCTTCTGGACGCCCGACGCGATGCGGGCGGCCGTTCCGATGGACAAGCTCGTCAAAGCGCCGCGCGTCAGCCGCAAGGAAGTCGCGAAAGGACCGAGCGCGATCATCCAGAGCCTCCCGAACGGCGGCGGCGCCTGGACCGGCGGCGGCAAGGTCACCCAGACCGCCGGGCGCGTGTTCTTCCTCTTCAACGGCCAGAAGGCGTCCTGCTCCGGTGACGCCGTGACCAGCGCCAACGGCAGCGTCGTCGTCACCGCCGGGCACTGCGTCAAGTACCAGGGCACCTGGCACACCGAATGGGTCTTCGTGCCGGGCTACAACAACGGCAACGCGCCCTACGGCCAGTGGGCCGCGAAGTCCACCTTGACCACGCCGCAGTGGGAAGCCAGCGAGGACATGAACTACGACGTCGGCATGGCGGTCGTGAACCCGCTCAACGGGCAGCGGCTCACCGACGTCGTCGGCGCGCAGGGCATCGCCTTCAACCAGCCGAAGAACCAGAGCATGTACACCTTCGGCTACCCGGCCGCCTCGCCGTACGACGGGACGAAGCTGATCTACTGCAGCGGCAGCACCTTCACCGACTTCCTGCTGACCAAGGACCACGGCATGAACTGCAACATGACCGGCGGTTCCAGCGGCGGGCCGTGGTTCCTGTCGTTCAACGAAAGCACCGGCACCGGTGTGCAGGCCTCGGTGAACAGCTTCGGCTACAACTTCCTGCCGGGCTACATGTTCGGGCCGTACTTCGGCACCGACGCGCAGAACCTGTACAACCGCGCGCAAGCCGCGTGAGTACCGTCAGCCCAGGGGTGGAGCCGCGGTTCCGGCCCCTGGGCTGACGTCCGCGCGACCCCGCCGGGCCACGCTGGACGCATGCGGAAATCGTTGGTACTCCTGGCTTTCCTGCCACTCCTCGCCGCGCCTCCGGCGAACGCGTCGCCGAGTCTGAAGTGGACGAGCCCGTGTCCGGACTACGGGATGTCGCCGTCGCCCACGGCCGGGCTCGAATGCGCGACCCTGCGCGTCCCGCTCGACTACGCGCACCCGGAGCGCACCATCGAGCTGACACTTTCCCGGCACGCCGGCGTCCCCGGCAAGCGGCGCGGCGTCCTGCTGATGAACCCCGGCGGCCCGGGCAGTCCCGGCCTCGCCATGCCCGCACAGCTGGTGCAGCGGATGGGTGGCTCCGGCCTGCCGGACGCCTACGACGTCATCGGGTTCGACCCGCGCGGCACCGGCTACAGCACACCCGTGACGTGTGCGATGACGCCCGAGCAGCGCGGTGCCGTGCTGGGCCCGTACGCGGACGGCCCGCGTGACGTCGTTGCCACCGCGGCCAAAGCGCGGGCAGTCGCGAAGCAGTGCGGTGAAGCGTCCACAAAGGACCTGCTGCCGCACATGACGACCGCGAACACCGCGCGCGACCTGGACCGGATCCGGGAAGCGCTGGGGGAGAACAAGATCTCCTACTACGGCGTCTCCTACGGCAGTTACCTCGGCGCCGCCTACGCGTCGATGTTCCCGGACCGCGGCGACCGGATCGTGCTCGACAGCGTCCTCGGCCCGGCCGGCCTCGACGTCCGGGCGAACCAGCGCTTCGCCGAAGGGTTCGACGACCGGTTCCCGGACTTCGCCGCGTGGGCCGCCGCCCGCGACGACGTGTACCACCTGGGGCGGACCCCGGCGGCGGTGACGGCCAAGTTCTCCGAACTGGCCGCCGTGCGGGGCCCGGAGTTCCGCGCGAACACGTGGAACGGCCTCTACGACGACGCGTTCTTCCCCGCGCTCGCGGCCGAATGGGCGGGCACCGCGCGCGCCGCGGCGGGTCCGCTCGACGGCGACAACCACGCGGCCCTCCAGCTCCAGGTGCTCTGCAACGACTCGAACTGGCCCGAACAGCTCGGCTACTACCAGCGCGCGGTCGAGCGCGAACGGGCGCGGCACCCGATGTTCGGCCCGGCGGCGGCGAACGTGAACCCGTGCGCGTTCTGGCCGGTCGAGCGGGCCGAACCCCCGGTGCGCGCCGGCGGTCCGGGGCCGGCGAACGTGCTGCTGGTGCAGAACGAGCGTGACCCGGCGACCCCGCTGGCCGGCGCCCGCGAAACGCGAGCGGCGTTCGGGAACCGGGCCCGGATGGTGACCGTCGACGCCGGTGGGCACGGTGTCTTCACGCGGGACAACGCGTGCGGGAACGCCGCGGTGCTGGAATATCTGCGTGGTGGGGTTTTCCCCGCGGTGGACCGCTCCTGCCGGTGAGAAAATCCCCGCTGCCCGATGGGGCCGACCCGGGTCACCCACCCGGTTGGCGAAGCTGATTTTTCCCGTGCGGGGGCGCACAATCACTCCGCCCGGTCTCCGGGGTCCACTGTGGATCAATCACGGAACCGGGCGGAGAGGTGGCAAGTCATGTCCAGACTCGTGCGGGCCGCGGTGGTGGCCGTGTCGGCCGCGGCCGTGGTCGTCGCCGCGCCCGGCGCCGATGCCGGCCAGGGCGGCCTGAAGACGGTCGCCACCGGGCTGAACAACCCCCGGCACCTGACCGTCCACGACGGCAGGGTCTACGTCGCCGAAGCTGGCGCGGGCGGCACCGGCAAGTGCGTCGAAGGCCCGGAAGGGCCGGCCTGCTTCGGCCTCAGCGGCTCGCTGGCGCTGCTCGACGGCCACGGCGGGGTGCGCCGGATCCTGACCGGCCTGCCGTCCGCGGCCGCGCCCGGCGGAGCCGCCGTCGCCGGTCCGACGGACGTCGCGTTCGTCCACGGCGTCCCGGCCCTGCTCGCCGGCGACGTGCTCATCGACCCGGCGACCGGTGCCAACCCGTTCGGCGCGGACGGCCGGCTGCTCGGGAAACTGTCGTTCGCCTTCGGGCCGCACGTCGTGCCCGGCCCGGACTTCGCCGCTTTCGAGGCGAAGAACAACCCCGACCACGGCGCCGGGGCGAGCCCGGACACGCCGGTGATCGACTCGAACCCGTTCGGGATGACGCGCTACCGCGACGGCTTCGCGGTCGCCGACGCGGCGGGCAACGACCTGCTCTACGTCGACGGCCGGGGCCGGATCAGCGTGCTCGCGGTGTTCCCGCCGAAGCTCGTCACCGCGCCGCCCGCCCTGGGCCTGCCGCCCGGCACGCGGATCCCGGTGCAGAGCGTGCCGACGTCGGTCGTGGCCGGCCCGGACGGTGCGCTCTACGTGTCCGAGCTGAGCAGCATCGCGGTGGGCGCGGCCCGCGTCTGGCGCGTGGTGCCGGGGCAGCCGCCGAAGATCCACGCCGACGGCTTCACGGCGCTGACCGACCTGGCGTTCGACCGCGAGGGCAGGCTGCTGGCCTTGACGTTCGCCCGGGACGGGATCGCGGCGCCGCCCTCGCCCGGCGTGCTGACCCGGGTGGAGCGGAACGGCAGCCGGACGGTGCTGGCGTCGGCGGGCCTGGCCGCGGCGACGGGGCTGGCCGTGCGGGGTGACGAGGTGTTCGTGAGCAACAACGGCACGTCGCAGGGCACGGGCTCGGTCGTCCGGCTCGTCCCGCGCGGCTGACCGGCCGGTCGCGCGCGGGAAACGGGGTTCCGGCCCGGTTTCCCGCTCACGACCTGGGGGACGGTGAACCGGGCGAAACGCGGAAGGGCCGAAACTCTATCCTGGTGTTCGTGAACTGGACTGTGGACGTCCCCGTCGACACACTGCCCGAACTGCCGCCGCTGCCGCCCGGTCTGCGGGAGCGGCTGGACGACGCGCTGGCCCGCCCGGCCGCGCAGCAGCCGGAGTGGCCCGACCCGGACGCGACCCGCCGGGTGCGCGGCGTGCTCGAGAGCGTGCCGCCGATCACCGTGCCCGCCGAGATCGACCGGCTGAAGAACCGGCTGGCCATGGTCGCCCGCGGCGAGGCGTTCCTCCTGCAGGGCGGCGACTGCGCGGAGACGTTCGAGTCCAACACCGAGCCGCACATCCGGGCCAACCTGCGCACGCTGCTGCAGATGGCCGTCGTGCTGACCTACGGCGCGAGCCTGCCGGTGGTCAAGGTCGGGCGCATCGCGGGCCAGTACGCGAAGCCGCGCTCGGCCGCGACCGACGCGCTGGGCCTGCCGGTCTACCGCGGCGACATCATCAACTCCCTGGTCGCCAAGCCCGAGCTGCGCGTGCCGGACCCGGGCCGGATGATCCGCGCGTACGCGAACGCGGGCGCCGCGATGAACCTGGTCCGCGCCCTCACCGCCGCCGGCATGGCCGACCTGCACCAGGTGCACGACTGGAACAAGGACTTCGTGTCCGCGTCGCCGGCGGCCCAGCGCTTCGAGTCGCTGGCCAACGAGATCGACCGCGGCCTGCGGTTCATGTCGGCGTGCGGGGTCACCGACACGTCGCTGCAGTCGACGGAGATCTTCGCCAGCCACGAAGCGCTGCTGCTCGACTACGAGCGGTCGATGCTCCGCCTGGACAACGCCGACGCGGCCGACCCGAAGCTGTACAACCTGTCCTCGCACTTCCTCTGGATCGGCGAGCGGACCCGCCAGCTGGACGGCGCGCACATCGCGTTCGCCGAGCTGCTGGCCAACCCGATCGGGTTGAAGATCGGCCCGACGACCACGCCGGAGCAGGCGCTGGAGTACGTCCAGCGGCTCGACCCGCGCTCCGAGCCGGGCCGCCTGACGCTCATCGCGCGGATGGGCAACAGCAAGGTCCGCGAGGTGCTGCCGTCGATCGTCGAGAAGGTCGAGGCGTCCGGGCACAAGGTCATCTGGCAGTGCGACCCGATGCACGGCAACACGCACGAGTCGTCCACCGGCTACAAGACCCGGCACTTCGACCGGATCGTCGACGAGGTCCAGGGCTTCTTCGAGGTGCACAACAAGCTGGGCACCTACCCGGGCGGCATCCACGTGGAGCTGACCGGCGAGGACGTCACCGAGTGCCTGGGCGGCGCGCAGGAGATCTCGGACGTCGACCTGTCGGGCCGCTACGAGACGGCCTGCGACCCGCGGCTCAACACCCAGCAGTCGCTCGAGCTGGCGTTCCTGGTCGCGGAGATGCTCCGCGGCTGAGGCTCACGCCCCGGCACCGCCGTCGACCGGCACGATCGCCCCGGTCACCATCGCCGCGCGGTCGCTGAGCAGCCACGCGGCCGCCTCGGCGACCTCGCGGGGCTCGGCCATGCGGCCGAGCGGGATCGACGCGGTGATCCGCTCGACGATCCCGGGGGTCGCGGCTTCCCACGCGTCGATCATGTCCGTGGCGGTGCCGCCGGGGGTGATGCCGTTGACCCGGATGCCGTGCGGCGCCCAGGTCACGGCCGCGGTCTCGGTGAGGCTGTTCAGCGCCCGCTTCATGGCGCCGTAAGCGGGCAGGGCGGGGTTGGCGCGGCGGCTGCCGATGCTCGAGGTGTTGACGATCGCCCCGCCGCCGCTCCGGCGCATGAGCGCGGCTTCAGCGGTCATGGCGGTCCAGTGCGCGCGGAAGTTGACCGCGAACTGCTCGTCGATCTCGTCCTCGGCCGTCGTCTCCAGCGGACCGGGCCGCTGGATCGTCGCGCCGTTGTTGAACGCGCCGTCGAGGCGGCCGTGGCGCCGCTCGACGTGGTCGACGGCGGCGCGGATGCTCGCGGGATCGGCCAGGTCCAGCGCGACGGCGCCGGCGGTGCCGCCCGCGTCGCGGATCTCGGCGGCGATGCGTTCGAGGGGCCCGGTGCC
>NZ_JAAGNB010001420.1:0-14801 GCF_010550475.1 Amycolatopsis sp. SID8362 | reverse complement strand
TCGCCCGGCGCGTTCGCGCCGGCACCGCGCGGTGCCGGGAGGCGGTCGGCGGGCGAAGGCGCGGGGTGGCGCGCTTGCTGCCGACGCACCGCGAACAGCAAAGCGACTCCCGCGACCACCAGTCCATGAGAGACCACGCGGTCCGTGGCCGCGTGCCCGGCCGAGAGGTCCACGCCGGAAACGATGCCCAGCACCACCACGAAACCACCCAGCGCCGGCAGCAGCCCGGCGGCAGCCGAGGGGTAAAGCGCGGCCCACAACAGCCCGATGCCGACTGCGACGTTCCAGGCCGCGCTCTCGTTGCCGAGGTGCACGGCGGCCGCGAGCCCGCCGTGTCCGATGTCGGCGCCCAGCAATTCGGCCAGCCCGAGCCCGCTCTGCATCAACGCGACCAAGCCGAGCGCCAAGCGCAGACTCCAGCGCTGCGGCATCGGCACCGGGGCCTCGGCCAGAATCCGCGCCGTGAGATCGGGCACACGAGGCGCCTCCCGGACCAGCGTCAGCCTGCGCAGCGCCGACGCCCGCTCCTGCCAGCCCCGGCACGCCGGACAGCCGGCCAGGTGCCGGTCCAGAACGTTGTCCGGCACCATCGGCTGCTCCCCGTCGATCCGGGCCGAAATCGATTCGCGCAATTCGGAGCACTCCACACCCCCATAGTCGCGCACCAGGCCGCCCGGGTTCCCGCGGGTGTCGGCTATCGTGTTCGTTCGTGACCTTCGGCAAGGACCGCAATGACGAGCGGATCACCGCGCTCGCCCTAGCCGCTGCCCGCGGCGACCAGGGCGCGTTCGAGGCGTGGATCCGCGCGACGCAGGCGGATGTGTGGCGCTTCGTGGCGCACCTCACCGACACGTCCACCGCCGACGACCTCACACAGGAGACCTACGCCCGCGCGGTCACCGCGCTGCCCCGGTTCGCCGGGCGATCCTCCGCTCGAACCTGGCTGCTGTCCATCGCCCGCCACGCCGTGGTCGACCACTTCCGCGCCCGCTCGGTCCGTCCGCGGTCGTCCGGCCAAGACTGGGAAGCCGCGGCCGAAAGCGTGTCGGCCCGCCGATCCGGCCGCGGCTTCGAGGACCTCGTCGAGCTAGGCCTGCTCCTCGACGCGCTCCACCCCGAACGCCGGGAAGCCATCGTCCTCACCCAGGTCCTCGGATACACCTACGCCGAGGCCGCCGACGTCTGCGGCTGTCCGGTCGGGACCGTTCGCTCGCGCGTCGCCCGTGCCCGCGAAGACCTCCTCGCCGCCAGGGACGAACGCGGCAACGCCGTCTGATCCAGCCGCCGCGTCGGGACGCCGTACGCCGTCGTCAGGCGTGCCCGGCGGCCAGGCCACGCACAGATGCCTGAGCGTCGCCTCGAATATCGGAGTGCGGTCCGTCATCCTCGTGCGCTCACGATCACCTTGAGCCGGCGATCAAGCTGCTGCCGGGCGTGCGACTCAGGTCCGCCGAGCAGGCCGCGCTGGTAGCCACGGGCCACCGCGTGCGCTCGGTCGACTGCCGCAAGCCGCAGCATGATCTGCTTGACGTGCGTGCGAACCGTCTCCACCGACACGCCCAGCAGATCCCCGATCTCGGCGTTGCGGAGTCCGCACGCGATCAACCTGAGTGTCTCGTGCTGGCGCTGGGTAAGCCCGACGGTGCGCCGCAATACGTCCTCCCAGGCGTACGCCCCGGACAGCAACGGAGCGAGCTGCTGGTCCAGGAACGCGTGCCCGCTGTGCACCGCCCGAATCGCGGCGAGCACGACGTCCGGTGTTGCCGACTGTGACACCAATCCGGTCACCCGGGCGGTACGAGCCGCATGCACGTAATCGACAGCAGTGGGGAGGTCTTCGCGCACCAAGCCGATCACCCGGATACCGGGCCGAGCCTCGAGCACCGTTCGAACCCCCCGGGCGTCGGGATCACGTCCGCTGTCGACGAGCACGACGTGCGGACTCAGGCGCCGAATCTCCGCGAGCACCGGCTGCGCGGTGTGCACCGCACCGCACCAGAAGAGCCCACTCGTATCGTCCACCAGGGCGCGAATGCCCGACGCGACCAGCGGCATCGCGTCCACCACCAGCACCCGTACCGTGCCGCGGGTGGCGGAGGCGACGTGAAGCTGGGCGGCATGCCCGCGGAATCCGTCGATCATCTCCATCGTTTCGTACACCTCGAAGTCGGGTCGGGGACATGAGCCGAGTCAGTGAGATCGGCAACAAGGATCCACGACAGGAACATTAGACAGGCTTTCGACCCTGGGTGACGTTTTTGGATTACGGCAAACCTCATACCCACCGTGTGTAGCCCTGCCCCCGCCCCCGGCGCGGCCATTGGGGCGCCGCGTTCAGTGCAACCGAGTGAAAATTCGGCAACCAGTCGCACTCCGGGTGGACCTGAGGATACCTTTCTTCACAAAGGTGACGCCAGTCACTCTTTATGGAGAAGGTAGTCCACTTCGGGAGCCACCCTCGAGGATCTCCGAAGTAGGCCACCTTTGGTGCAGCAAATCCTGCGCGTTTGGTCATACGACGCGGCGATTGGAGGCGGATACGTTGCCCTTGCGGTCTTCCGGCGCCCCCAGTTCGCGCAGCAGCACCCGGGGCCGCCCGTCCACGGGATCGGGGACCACGCTGCCACCCACTTCGAACACGTCCCGGAAAACCGCGGGAGTCAGCACGTCCAGGGGCGGCCCCGCGGCGACGACCCGGCCCGCCTTGAGGGCGACGATCGTCGTGGCGTACCGGGCGGCGAGGTCGAGCGTGTGCAGTGCTGCCACGACCGTGATTCCGAGCGACGCGACCAGGCTCAAGGCGGCGATCTGGTGCGCCGGGTCAAGGTGGTTGGTCGGCTCGTCGAGCACCAGCACCCGCGGCTGCTGCGCCAATGCCCTGGCCAGCAGGACGCGCTGGCGTTCCCCGCCCGACAAGGTCGACAAGGCGCGATTCGCGAACTCCGCGGCACCGGCACGTGTCATCGCTTCCGCCACCACTTCCTCGTCGGCGGCGGTGAGCCGGTCGAACGCGCCGAGGTGCGGGTAGCGGCCGAGCCGGACCGCTTCCCGCGCCGTGAAGTCATAGCCACCTGCCTGATCCTGGCCCAGCACCCCGACCTGGCGGGCGACATCGCGGCGTCTCGCCGCCCACACGTCGTCGTCTCCGAGCCGCACCGCGCCTGCCCGGGGCCGCAGAGCCCGGTAGACGGTCTTGAGCAAAGTGGACTTGCCGCAGCCGTTGGGCCCGACGACGGCGACGAACTCACCCGGCGCGATCGTGAGCGTCACGTCCTGGACCGCGCGGACCTCGGCGTAACCGGCACTGACGCCGTCGAAGACGAGGTTCACGACAGGCCCACCGTTCCCGTCGCACTGCGGCGCAGAACCACCAGGAAGAGCGGTACTCCGATAGCCGCGGTGAGGATGCCGATCGGCAACTCGGTCGGAGCGAGCACCAGCCGGGCCGCGGTGTCGGCCCAGACGATCACGAGCGCGCCGAGCAGCACCGCGACCGGCAACGCCCGGCGATGGTCGGCGCCGACGAGCAACCGGGTCAGATTCGGCACGATCAGGCCGATGAACCCGATGCTGCCCGAAACGGCAACGATCGTCCCGGTCAGCAACGCGACGATGACGAGCAGAACGGCCCGGGCCCGGGCCGCCTCGAGGCCGAGCGACGCGGCACCGTCGTCACCGAGGACCAGCAGGTTCAGCCGGGCGGCCCCCGCCGCCGAACACACGAGCAGCAGTAACACGATTGCGGCGCAGGTCAACGCCAGCGGCCATTGGGCGCCGGCGAGACTGCCCAGTAGCCAGAACAGAATCTGCCGCTGCGCGTCGCTGTCACGGGTGCGCAGCACCATGAACGAGATGGCCCCGGCGAGCAGCTGGCCGATCGCGATGCCGGTCATGACCATCCGGCCGGCTTGGATCCGCCCGGCGGTGCGGGAGAGTCCGAACACCACCAGCGCGGCGACCACCGCACCGCCGAACGCGGCCAGTGGCAGGGTGAGCAGCCCCGCGACGCCGGCTCCGAACGTGGTGAGCACGAACACGGCTCCGGCGCCCGCACCCGAGGTGAGCCCGAGGATGAACGGCTCGCCCAGGGGATTGCGGACCATCGCCTGAGTCAGCAATCCGGCCGCGGCGAGCCCCGCCCCGACGAAGACCCCCTGCAAGACCCGCGGCACGCGCAGGTTCCACACGATGAAGTCGGCCGGCCCCGGCGTTCCGCCGCCGGCGAGATGCGCGCCCACGATGGACGTCACGTCACCAGGCGCGATCGACACCGGCCCGAGGCAGACGGCGACCAGCGCCGAGATCACCAGCGCGACGCCGAGCACGGCGATGACCACGACGATCGGGGCACGGGCGATCAAGCCGCCACCCAGCGGAGGACGTGCGTGGCGACCTCTCACCGGTGGAGCACTTCGGCGATCTTCGCCACCGCCTCGCCGTTGAGCACACTCGGTGAGAGCAGGATGCTCTGTGGCACCACGACGAACCGGTTCTGTTTCGCCGCGGTGGTACCGGCGAGCACCGAGCTGCCGCGGATCGCGTTCAGCAGATCTTCGTCGCTACTCGGTGAAAACCCGGAGATCACGACGATCGCCTCTGGGTCACGCCGGACAACCTCTTCGGCGCTGAGACTCGCGTAGTCCTGCAGCGCGTCCTTGGCGACGTTTTCGCCACCGGCCAGTGTGATCACGCCGTTGGCCAGGCCGGTGCCGCCCCGCGCCGTCACCGGCTGCCCGGCGGCCGGTGGCGTGGAGAGGGCCAGCACCCGCACCGGTTTGCCGGAGGTCCGCTTGACTTTGTCGAGCGACGCGACGATCTGGGCGACCAGGTCGGCACCGCGTTGCTCGACGCCGAAGACCTTCGCGGCCTGCTTGATGAACGTGGTCGTCACGGCGATGTCGTTTCGCATCGTTCCTTGTGCGGCGTCGCACGCGATCAGCGACTTGGCGCCGGCTTTCGCGAGCTGATCGACCGTCGGCGTGCCGTCGAAGCCGCCGAAGCTGTAGGGAGAACTGCCGACCACGAGGTCCGGTTTCGCCGCGATCACCGCTTCGGCGTTGCCCTGTCCGGGGTCGAGCACCTTGATCGTCGCCAACGCGGCTGCCTCGGCCCCGGTGAAAGCGGCGAAGAAGTCCGGTGCCGCGGTCCCGACGATCCGGTCCGCGACCCCCAGCCGCTGGAGGACCGCGGCGGCACCGCCGTCCATCGTGACCACCCGCCGCGGCGGTGACGCAAGCCGTGGCGGCTCCGGGCAGGCTACCCCCTTCGAGTGCCCACCCATCTTCATCGACGAGGACGACTCTGGCGACGAGGCCACGGCGGGGCGAGCCGGGTCCGCTGTGCCGCAGGCCGACAGGCCGACAGCCACAAGTGCCGCGCCTGCCGTCCAGCGCAGTGACTTCACTGAATTCACGCCCCTTCCGGGCCTTCCCTGTCTCCAAGAGCAGTTGTCGCGCAAATGGGTGACCGAGTTCCCTGAGATGGCCGAGCCGCCCGGTGAGTCACCTCACTGAGGAAACCAGGAACCCACGCGGTCGAGCACACGACTTCTGCCGTTGAGCCCCCGCAATCACGCTCTCAACCCCGCACCGGAGAAATGCGTGCCGCTGCCCCAAGAACCCGTCCCGCTCTACGGCTCCGCCTACAAACGCGACCCGTACCCGCTCTACACCGCGATGCGGGACAAGTGCCCGGTCCACCGCGTCGTCTTCCCCAGCGGCGTCAAAGCCTGGCTCGTCACCGGCTACGACGCCGCGCACGCGACGCTGGCTGACCGACGGCTCGGCAAGAACCACGCCCTCGGCAACGAAGGCTGGCGCGAGCTGGCGTCGATCATGCCCGAACCACAGCACTCCCAGCTGCAAGTCCACCTGTTGCACCAGGATCCGCCCAAGCACACGAGCATGCGCGGGCTCGTTCGGGACGCCTTCGCACCCCACCGGATCGAGGCCCTGCGCCCGCGGTTCCAAGAGATCGCCGGCTCACTGGCGGCCGAGTTCCCCGCGACCGGCGTGATCGATCTGGTCGGGGAGTTCGCCGCCAAGTTCCCCTTCCTGGTTCTGGCCGAGACGATCGGCCTCCCCCCGGCGCTGGCACGGGAATTCCGGCGCGAATGGGGCAAAGTCGTCGCCCCGGTCGGGCCGAACGACCCACGGCGCCCGGAGTACGAAAGTCTCCTGCGCGGGCTGCAGGCCTACATCGCCGACATCGTCACCGGCAAGCGCGGGACCGGCGGTGACGACCTCCTCGCGAGCCTTGTCACCGCGGACACGGAAGGCGTCCTGAGCAAAGACGAACTGGACTCGATGATCTTCCAGCTCCTCGTCGCCGGGCAGGAGCCGGTCACCAACCAGCTCACCACCGCGCTGATCGCATTGCTGCGCCATCCCACGCAGCTCGCGAGGCTGCGTGCTGAACTAGAGCTACTCCCCCAGGCTGTCGAAGAGCTCCTGCGCTACGACAGCGCTTTCGAACTGACCACCTGGCGGTTCCTCGCGGAGGAAGCAGATCTGCACGGCCGCCGGGTGCCGGCCGGTGACTCGATCATCGTCTCCCTTTGTGCCGCCAACCGGGACCCCCGACGCTTTCCGGACGCCGACCGGCTCGACTTGAGCCGAGCCCCGAACCCGCACCTCGCGTTCGGACACGGCATCCACTTCTGCCCGGGCGCCGCCCTCGCCCGCGCCGAACTGCAGATCGCGCTCGGCACCCTGCTCGACCGGCTGCCCCGGTTCCGCCTCGCCATACCCGAGGCGGAACTGAACTGGATTCCCGCGGTTCTCGGCCGCGGGGTGAGCAGTCTCCCGGTGATCACCGACTGACCCCGTTCGGACTCATACCATGCTCGCCACCACTTCGGTCGCCGAAGACGTCCTCGCGCTCCTGCTCCCCCACCGCCGCGGCACCGACGACGCGCCACCGTCGGCGTTCACGCGGCAGCTCGACCGGCTTCACGCGTTCATCGACGCCGGCGAGCCGATCGTCTTCACCCTGCCCGGCTTCCCCTGCAAATCCCCGAACCCGGCCAAGGTCCTCGGGCGCTTGCCCGACGCCGGGGAACGCCTGGCCCTGCGGTTCCTCGGCCGGCTCTGTGCCCGGATCGCCCGGATCCACGCCCCCGGCGCACGGATGGTGATCTGCTCCGACGGCCACGTCTTCGGTGACCTGATCGGCGTACCCGACAAGCACATCGACGACTACGCCGCCGAGCTGCGCGCGCTCATCGGCGCCGAAGAGCCTGACTCGTTCGCCACGTTCGATCTGCGTGACGTGCTCGGCGACACCACCTGCGACGACAAGAGGCGCCGGATCGAGGCCGAGTACACCCCGGCCCTCGAAATGGTGCGCGCCGAGGTCCGCCGTGACGAACAAGCACTGCGGCTCTACCGCGGGATCACCCGGTTCCTGTTCGAGGACGCCGTGGACTTCGGCGGCAGCCGGTCGTCGCTGCAACGCCGCTGCCGGCAACGCGCCTACGAGGTCATCCGGCGCAGTGCCGCCTGGGGCCGCGTCGTCGAACGCCGTTACCCGGACGCCGTCAGGCTGTCCATCCACCCGCAGCCGGCCGGCTCACCCAAGTTCGGCATCCGCTTGCTCAGCGCGCCCGACGTCTGGACGACGCCCTGGCACTCCTGCGCGGTCCGCCACCGGGACGGCCGGATCGAACTCCTGCCTCGGGCGCGCGCGGAGTTGCTCGGCGACGTGGTCTTCCGGGACGGTCGGCCCGACCACATCGTGGCTCGCTGACCTCGCGGCGGGGCCGGACGTCGTTGGCCACCGCTGTCACCACGACCGCCAGAGCCAACACTCCGGCGAGGATCCGCACCCAGGCCGGAGTTCCGCCGCCGGACGCGTGCGCATTCGGCGTCTCAGCGGACGTCGATGTACCCGACGGCGGAGTGGGGGTGAAGTAGATCGTCCCGGACACCTCTTCCCCCTCTTCGGTAACCATCTTGTAGGAAATGGGAGGCAGGCCGTCCAGTCCGCTCTCCGAAGCCGAGTCCGACTGCAGCGTGACCGGTGCCGCGAGGCTCGGGCCCGCCAGCAGAAGCACACCGATGAGCGCCAGCAGGAATGCGCCGGGCAGTCGTACGATCTTCACCAAGCTCCTCGATCCTGAGGTGGTCACGCAGGCCGAGGGCTGCTACTCCACTAGTCGAGCGACGGGCAGCAAGGCTGTCATCTTTGTCAGTAGTAAACGACCTCGGTAGCTCCCGTCGCGGACGCGTACGTGATGTAACCGCCCTGGAAGTTGCTACGGCGACCACCGTTGATGGCGAACTCATCACTCACCGGGTACCCCAGGCGGCCGCGTTCCCAGCCGAGCGCAGCCCACCGATCACGGATGACGCCGTGTACCGACCAGGCACCTGTTCCCGGCGTCCAATAGATCGAGGCACCATACGAAAAATGATTGAACCGGCCAACACCATCGGGCGTACCCGTCTCGTCCGTCACCGGGTACCCCATCGGACCACGCTCCCACCCCAACGCAGCCCACCGAGCACGAATCAACCCGTGCACCGACCACGCGCCAGCAGCCTGAGTCCAATAAATCGACGCACTGGTCGAGAAATGGTTGAACCGGCCTACACCGTCAGGTGTTCCCACCTCATCCGTCACCGGGAAACCCAGAAAACCTCCCGGTCCACCCAGCTGCTGGTACTTCCCCAGAATTGCTCCGTGCACCGCCCAAGCGCCCGTCAACGACGAGTAGTAGATAATGCCGCCCTGATAGTTTTGGGCACGTCCGCCCGCGATCGGATATTGCCCCCCAACCGGGGCACCCAGGTAGGAGGATGCGCCACCGAGCGCGTCGTAGTGCAGCACGATCGGATCGAGATCGCGGTAGGTGAAGTTCGCGAGCTGGTCGGGTGAGCCGTTGAAGGTGTCCTGATCACCGGGGTAGGTCCCGGAGTCGGCGTACTGCCAGAACGTGTAGTCCCCCCACCCGGCCGGCAGCGTCCCCGGCGCCGTGCTGTAGCGCGCGAGCCACAGCGGGCTAGCCGCGGCCAGGGACGGGGCGTTGCCGGTACATGTCGTCCACCAGCGTGTCGTGGTGTAGATCACCGGCGCGCGGCCGATCGCGTTGCGGATCGTCCCGACGAAATCGGTGATCCACCCGACCATCTGGGACGGCGACAAGCCATAACACGTGTCGCCATACGGGTTGTACTCGATGTCGAGCACAGGCGGGAGCGTGCGACCGTCGGGGGACCAGCGCCCTCCGTGGGCGAGGAAGTAATTCGCCTGCGTCGCACCGCTCGACACATCCGGCAGAGCGAAGTGGTACGCACCGCGCGAGTACCCCGCGTTGTACGAGTCCGTATAAAAAGTCCCAAAGCTCGAGTCGAGGAAGGTCGTACCCTCGGTCGCCTTCATGTATACGAACCGCGCGCCGGCATTCCAAGCGCCTTGCCAATCAACCGAACGCTGCCAATGGCTGACGTCGAACCCGGCGACGTGCGCGCTCGCGGGCTGCATCTCGGCACGGGGTTTCACTGTCGGCCCCGAACTGGCCGGCTCGTGGGCGAGGATGGTGGACCCCATGAAATCCGCTTCGGGGTGCGCGATCCCCGGCACCGCCAGAGCCGGTGTCGATGCGCGACTCGATGCGGATGTGGGCGACACGGCCGCCGGCGCCGGTGTCGTGGCCGGAGTGGATGTCGCCGTCGAAGTGGCTGTCGAAGGCGCCGGTGTCGTGGCAGCCGACGCCTGCGGTGCCATGCCGCCGGCGAACGCGGCGACGACGCACAGGGGGACGACCCATCGCCGACGGCGGACGCTGTCCATGCCTACCTCCCAGGTGCGGCGGGGACCGACCGCTGCGCGGAAACGGTAACCGCTCGCACGTCATCCAGGAAGAACGACACCAGCCCGCGCAGGGAACCATCCGGCCTCCCACACCTTCTGACCACGGACGCGGAAAGCGTTTACCTATCCCCATCCAGCTGTGATCGCCCCGCCTGTCGACCCGACGATCCGGCCCGGCACGCCCGGGAAAAACCGGCAACGCACGCCCAAAGTCTGCCCGCCACCACGACACAAACTGCCCGCCGGGCCCCGACTGGCTGCCCGTCCGTGCCGGTGTTCGTTCCGAGGCGGGTGAACTGGGCCTGGCGATGGACTGAACCCAGGGCACCAGGATTCATCCGCCCGCTCATCCGATCAGACGATTGCCACCCAGCCTTTCCTTCACCTTTTCGTTGCTGCGGCCGATCTGGACTGTGACGACACTCGCGTTTGCCACTGCCTATTCAACCTACGCCGCCTCAGCGGCGTCCGACGGGTGAACTGGCAACACCTGACTCACGAAGGACGCCCCACCGTCATGCCTGCGAAACGTAAGATCCTCGTCGCCTTTGCCTGCGCTGTCGCGATGGCGGTCACCCCCGCATGCGGAGAGGTGACTTCAAGCGGCACGAGTGCGGGCCTGCCTTCGGGCTTGGGCGGCGACCCAATCACGACACCGACGGACCGGCCGTCCGGCAAAGACTCACGGCAGCAGCCGTCGATCGACCACATCGTCGGGTCCGCGGCTCACCGGACCGGCAAGCACGTCGCCCTGACTTTCGACGACGGCCCCGATCCACGGTGGACACCGCAGGTCCTTGCCCTCCTTCAGCAATACCGCGCGCGGGCGACGTTCTGCATGGTGGGCAACAATGCACAGCGGTATCCAGGACTTGTCCAGCAGGTGTCGGCGGCCGGTAACGTGTTGTGCAACCACACGATGAGTCACGACGAGGACCTGACCAATCAGGCCACGGAGGCCCAATTGTCCGAGATCGCCGGGGGCCGAGACGCTATCCTGGGCGCGGCGCCGCAGTCCGACGTGACCTATTACCGCGCGCCGGCGGGTAACTTCAGCATGCCGACCCGGGAGATCGCGGTGGAACTCGGTATGCAACCCCTCGCGTGGTCGGTGGACACCCGAGACTGGACCCGGCCTGGAACCCCTGCGATCGTTGCCAGGGTCAAGCAGCAACTGCGCGGCGGCAGCGTCGTGCTCATGCACGACGCCGGCGGCGACCGCTCCCAGAGCGTCGCCGCGCTGAGGCAATTGCTTCCCTGGCTGGTGGCGCAGGGGTACGAGTTCGACGTACCAGCATGACGGGGCCACGGGTTGACCACCCACATCCCATCACGAAGTCCCGGGTGCCCGACAACACCCGCACAGCCACCAGCCGACCGATCCGAGGTACACAGAGCATGGCGAGGACCGATACCTCCACCTGGACTCCGTCCGGTCGCACTATTGTGCGGGTACTGGCGATCGTCAGCCAACCGCTGGCCACGTACGGCCTGCACGACTTGGTGGAGCACACTCGCGGGCTCACCTGGTGCGGTGCCGCGCCCAGCGTGGAAGCGGCGGTTTCGGCGATACTCCGGTTCCACCCGCACGTCGTGCTCGTGGACAGCAGAGTCGACCCCGACGCCGGCGAAATCCGCGCTCTGCGCGAGGCACGCCCCGGGGTCCGGGTAATCGGTCTGGCGCGCGACGACCACACCGCCGGATACTTGCGGGCCATTCGCGCCGGCCACCTGAACGGACTGGTGTTGCAGTCGGCGTCGGCGGACGTCCTGGTCACGGCGATCCGCGCAAGCCTCGGCGTTCGGCCCTACCTCGACCCGCAGCTCGCGAGGTGGCTGGCTGTTGGGAACTCCGAACCACCCGACGCCGTCCCCGCGGAGAGCGACCAGCTCACCCAGCGCCAGCTCGACATCCTCACGCAAATCGCGGCCGGACGACGTTATTCCGAGATCGCGCGCGAGCTCGGACTCTCGGTGTCGACGATCCGGACGCACGTCAAGCACATCACGGACCGGCTCGCGGCGCGGGACCGGGCGCACGCCGTGGCCCTCGGGTACGAGCTCGGCCTGCTGGGTGCCCCGGTAGTCCGCCCGGTCGGCCCGGGCGAGACCCCGGCCACGCGCGAGTAACGCCGGGTAGAACTGCCAAAGCCGGTGGGCCAGTGCCTGCCCAGCCGCCGGTTCGTCGCCAACCGGCGCATCGATCTCGGCGCAGATGTCCAACACTTGATCGATACCAACGCACACAGGCCGCAGCCGGAACATGCAGATGGAGTTGATGATCGCGCCCTTGCGCGCGTAGTGGATCAGCGCGCCCTGAACGTCCAGCGGGTGCGCCGCGGCAGTAGGCCTTGCTGCCCTCGGAGGTGAACGTCTTGAGCTGGTCGTTGATGTTCAGCTCACCCGGGAGCGCGGCGTTGCCGGCGGTCGGGAAGCCGCGGGTGGCCAGGCAGTTCAGCGAAGCCGGGCCGTAGAAGTAGATCGCTCACCGACGACTCGTGCACGAGCGTGAAGTAGCTCTGGCCGGGTTCGGCCTGGCAGTCCGGGGAATACCTTGGTTCCGCCGTACAGGCTGGAGCGCTGCAGCGGCGACGGGTGCGGGATCCCGTCGAGGCTGGTCTTCTCGGTTTCGGTCAGCTCTGCCATCGGTCTATTTCGCTTTCTTCGGTCCGTCTTGGCGAGTTCGCCCTAGTGAACGCCCCACGGTTGATCGGAGGCGAACAGCACGCGGTCGTGGCCGACGAGCTTGCGTATCCGCCGCGTACAACGACGTTGCGCAGGAACTGCCGGCGCGTCGTGAACCTGCTGCGCCCGAATCGCCACTGCAGCGCCAGCTCGGCCCGCAGCTGCGCACCGCCGCCTCGACAAGCGCAGGTACCCGCGCCGACCCGGTAACGCACCAGCGCTTCCGAAACGTCGGCCACCCGTGCGTCTGCGGCCGGCATCTTCGCCCAGGGAGGTAGTCTCGGTGATCCGGGCGGCCAGCTCGACGGACACCGGCCCGTCCCGGACCCTGACGACCTGGTTGGGCGGTCGTAGCGACTGCCCGGCCGCGGATCGCCGGCGGCGATCACCAGCCGGGAGCAGGTCGTATCCAGCAACACGCGGCCGTCCGCGATCTGGTCCGCGCCCGTGAGCGGGGCAACCCACTCCGGTCGCGACACCCTGATCATCATCACATCGTCCGGCCCGCCACCAGGCTACGAGACATTCCCTTGGTAGCGGTAGAACTTCTCCGCGCGGCCCTGCCGGACCAGCTTCAGCCACTGCAGGAACGCCTTCGGGTCCCGCTTCACGCCCACGAAGTACAGTCCGAACCGGACGATCTCCAGCGCGCCGATCTTCCGCATCCCCGGCTGCGACAGCAGGTACCCGCGGTTGCGGTACGTGTAGTAGCGCTTGACCTCGTTCTCGGGGTCCTGCGCGTGGAACTTGCCGCCCAGCATCGGCTTGAACTCGTCCGAACCGTCCGGGTGCAGGTACTTCGTCTTCAGCGACGTGCCGAACGGCAGCCCCGAGCGCACCAGCCGGCGGTGCAGCTCGACCTCGTCGCCGCGGAAGAACAGGCGGAGGTCCGGGACGCCGACGACGTCCAAAGTGGACGCGCGGAAGAGCGCGCCGTTCATCAGGGACGCGATGCCGGGCAGGAAGTCGATGCCCAGCTCGGCCTGCGATCGCTTCCATGTCAGGCCGCGGCGCAGCGGGAACGCGAGCTTGTCCGGGGCGTCGATGTTGGACACCACGGGCGAAATCTCCGCCAGGTCCCGCTTTTCCGCTTCCTCCAGCAGGATCGCGAGCACGTTCTCGTCGGCCGGGCGGCCGTCGTCGTCGGCCAGCCAGATCCAGTCCGCGCCGAGCGACAGCGCGTGCAGCATGCCCAGCGCGAACCCGCCGGCGCCGCCGAGGTTGCGGTGCGACGGCAGGTACGTGCTCGGCAGCGGGTAGTTCTCGACGACTTCGCGGGCCGAGTCGTCCGGCCCGTTGTCGACCACCACCAGGTGGTCGACCGGCCGCGTCTGGGCCGCGATGACCTTCAGCGAGTCCGCCAGCAGCTCGCGCCGGTGCCGCGTGACGACCACGCCGACGACCGCGCCGTCGGGCAGCTGCCGCGTCTCGCTGATCATCATTCGCCGCCGTTCGTCGTCGCCACCGGCTCGATGCCGAAGCGCTCCAAGGTTTCCTGGCTCATGTTCTCGAAGGGGTCGCGCCCCTTGTACGAAGTGAGGACGTCCCGCAGCGAACCCTGTTGCTTGAGGTGGCCTTCGTCCATCCAGATGGCTGAATCGCAGAGCTCGAACAGGAACTCGTCCGAGTGGCTGGCGAAGACCAGGATGCCGGAGCGCTTCACGAGGTCCTTGAGGCGGTCGCGGGCCTTGTTCAGGAACGCCGCGTCGACCGCGCCGATGCCCTCGTCGAGGATCAGGATCTCGGGGTCGATCGACGTGACGACGCCCAGCGCCAGCCGCACGCGCATACCCGTCGAGTACGTCCGCAGCGGCATCTGGAGGTAGTCGCCGAGCTCGGTGAACTCCGCGATGTCGTCGACGCGCTTCTCCATCTCCTTGGCCGTCATCCCGAGGAAGAGGCCGCGGATGATGATGTTCTCCTCGCCGGAGATCTCGGGGTCCATGCCGACGCCGAGGTCGAAGACCGGGGCGATCTTGCCCTCGATCCGCGAGGAACCGCGCGTCGGCTCGTAGATCCCGGCGAGCAGCCGCAGCAGCGTGGACTTGCCCGCGCCGTTGTGGCCGACCAGGCCGACCCGGTCGCCTTCGCGCAGCGAAAGCGTCACGTCGTGCAGCGCTTCGATGATCGGCACCTTGGTGTCGGTGCCGATCTTGCCGCCGACCTTGCCGAGGACCTTCTTCTTCATCGAGCGGGTCTTGGCGTCGAAGATCGGGAAGTCGACGAAGGCGTTCTGAACGTCAATGGAGACCATGTGTCACACCCAGTAGGAGACGCGGGCACGGTAGTTGCGCATCGCGACG
>NZ_JAAGNB010001368.1:0-12406 GCF_010550475.1 Amycolatopsis sp. SID8362 | reverse complement strand
CAGCAGGTCGGCGACCGGGGTGTTCGTCACGGTCACGAGGTCCGCCACCGAGAAGCCGACCCCGAGCAGCGCCGCCGCGCGCAGCACGCCCCGCGCGGGCTCGGGGAGGAAGCCCAGCCGGTCCGCGATCGCCTCCGGCAGCGAGTCCGGCGTCGCCGCGCCGGTCAGCTCCGCGATGCCCGCGGGATCGACCTGCAGGCACGAGCTCCGGGTCAGCGCGTCGAGGAGTTCGGTGAGGTACAAGGGGTTCCCGGCCGCACCGGCGGCCAGCCGCGCCAGCTCGGCACCCGGCTTCCCGCCGGCCAGCTCCGCCACCAGTTCGAGCACGGCGGGTTCCGCCAGCCGGCCCAGCCGCAACCGTTCGCCGGGCCCGACGATCCGGAAGAGCGACCGCAGGTCGTCGCGGCGCGGGATCGGCCGCAGGACACCGATCAGGAGCAGCGGGAGCTGCCGGACCGCACGGGCCAGCCGGCTCCACACCGCCACCGTCGTGCGATCGGCCCACTGCAACTCGTCGACGACCAGCACGGCCGGGCCGTCCTGGCTCAGCTCGTCCACCAGCGCGATCAGCTGCTCGGCGGCCCGGGCGGCGAGGTCGGCCCCTTTGCCGACGACGGCACCACCCCGCAGCAGCTTGGAAATGGCTACGCGGCGGGGATCCCGGGCGGCCGGCGTGATCCGCAACGCGTCCAGCAGCGGCAGCAACGGCAGTGCCTGCCCGAGTTCGTCGCCCGCTCCCCAGTACACCTGGCAGCCCGCGTCGGTCGCGGCCGCGCAGGCCGTCCGCACGAGCGCGGACTTGCCGATGCCGGGCTCGCCGTCCACCAGCACGGCGACCCCGCGGCCGGCGCCCACCTCACGGATCCAGGCGACCAGCCAGGACAGCTCACTGTCCCGACCGACCAGCAGCTCGGTACCGTCGGTGAGCGGTCGCACACCGAGATAATAGGAGTAAAACTTGTTGCCCAACAAGAGGTATGGTGGGAGAAACCCGGGATCGACCGCCGTTAACCAAGGCTTCCCTTCCGGGCAAACATCCATTTCGATAATAATCCCGCTTCGTGATCCGAGCGTGATTCCGCTGCGCGGAAGAATGCGGCTCACCACGCCACAGGACGGCCCGTTCGCCGTTCCGGACGAAAAGCCGGGAAACGGTGTTATCGCCAACGAAACAAGCCGCGCCCGTGACTCACCCGCCCCGGTTCCGCGACTTTCCGGCGTCCGTTCCACCTGTGCCGTACGCGGCGTTCGACTGTTTCGACAGTCACGCGCGGTCCCCAAGATCGGCGCCAGGACCCCTCCGGGCGTTCGGTTTTCCCCGCGCGAACCGGCCGGATTCGCCCGCCGCAGCACACCGTCGATCCGTTGTTTTCCGCTTTGACCCACCCCTTCGGGCCACGTTTTCCACATCCCCATACCATCACTGTCAGTAACCATCTCCGGGACGGTCAACACCGGAACCGGACCGGGTGAATCGCCGATCCCGGCGCTCACTTCTCCGGAATCGGCGGGCCCGCCACGTTTCCACCGGAGCTATTCGTAGCCCGAGACGACGCCGGGCGATCGAAAACAAGATCGTCGATCTAGTATTCGTGCGGCCATTGTGGTGAATTCCGGTTTTCGATGTACGCACGCGTTGTCAAGTGGTGACGGGGTGCCTACAGTGGCCTGCCTGACTCCGGGGAATGATTCACACACACGCCTTGGACTCGGTCCCTCAACCGTGATCTCCCGTCGAGGAGCAGGTCTTGTTCGGAATAGCGAGGAGCAGCACCAACCGGGTTCGCACTCGCCGGGTCGCACTGGCACTGGCAGCCGCCATGGCCGCGTCCGGCTGCGGCGCGCTCGGCGCGGAAGTCTCGAACTCGTCGTCGAGCGGCCGCGACCTGGAAAAGCACACGCTGAAGGTCTCCATCCTGCCCACCACGGACCTCGGGCCGTTCTGGCTCGCCCAGGAAGGCGGGTACTTCCAGGCCGAAGGCCTCACCGTCGAGTCGGTGATCGCCAACAGCGGTCAGGCGTCGCTGACGAAAGCGATCTCCGGCGAGGCGGACATCGCGTTCTCCACCTACCCGCCGTTCTTCATCGCGCGCAGCTCCGGCTCCGCCGACATGCAGCTGGTCGCCGACGCGACCTCGGTCAACCCGAAGTCCAACGCGATCGTCACGGTTCCGAATTCGCCGGTGAAGACCATCTTCGACCTGGCGGGCAAGAAGATCGCCATCACGGCCAAGAACACCGCGTCCGATCTGCTCACCCGCTCGGTGATGCAGGACCACAACGTCGATTTCGGCAAGGTCAAGTGGGTGCTGGTCGCGCTGCCGAACATCGCCGCCGCCCTGCAGCAGGGCCAGGCCGACGCCGCGTACCTGCCGGAGCCCTACATCACGCAGGCGGCGCAGACGGTCGGCGCAACCCCGGTGATCGACATCAACACTGGCGCGACCCAGGACTTCCCGCTGACCGGCTACGGCGCGACGCGGAAGTGGGTGCGGGAGAACCCGAAGTCGCTGGCCGCTTTCCAGCGCGCGCTGCAGAAGGCCACCCACGAGACCCTGATCGACCGGGCCAAGGTCGAGCCGCTGCTGGTGCGGTTCGCCAAGATCGACGAGGACACGGCCAAGCTGCTCACGTTGCCGGGCTACGGCTCGGTCCTCGACGCGCGGCGGCTGCAGCGGGTGCCGGACCTGCTCCTGCAGCTCGGCGCCATCCCGTCCCCGATCGACGTGAACTCGATGATCGGTCCGCAAGCCGGGAGATGACCCGGTTCTGTCCGGCGCGGCAACGGAATCAGCCGGCGATCCGCGCGCAGGCGGCCCGGTCGAAGGGAAGCCCGGCCCGGCGGAAGACCAGGAGCGAGTCGCCGCTGCGGCGGTCCCACAGCCGGTCGTTGGCGACCGCCGCCGCGAGGATGTCCCGCTGCGTCGCCGACAGCTCGGCCCGGTCGTCGTACGGGGTGTTGAAGGCAGCCAGGAGTAAAGGGCCCCAGGTGGTGTCGAACCCGGTCCAGTCCGCGTGCCGGATGATCGTCCGGGCCGGTCCGGCGAGGAGTTCGAAGTCCTCGGCTCGGGCGAGGGCGGCGGCGACGAGTTCGCTCAGCGTGTAGTGCCGGGGATCGGCGGCGCCGTAGTCGGACAGTGCGGCGATGACGGTCCTCGTGGCTGTGGCATGGTCCGCGACGCACGGGGCCAAAGCCGCGCAGACGCGGACGTCGTGATCGGGGTCCGCGAGGTACGGCCCGGTGTCGACGCCTAGCTCGCCGAGCCGCCGCACCCACTGGGCGCGATCCTCGGCGGGATCGGCTGCCCAGCGGCGGAGGCGGTCGGCGAGAGCGGCCCGCCGATCGGCCAGCTCGGGTGTCCGCGCGCACAACACGGCCGCTTGAACAGCTTGCTTCCGCAGAGCCGGATCAGCGTCGTCGAGGAAGCCCGCCACCACGGGATAAGCGTCCGTGATCGCCTGCCGCAGCGGCACGACGTGGTCGGCGAAGTGCGCGGACCCGGCTGAGCGCGCGGTCGCTTCGGCGACCCAGCCGACGAACTCGACGAGTGCGGCGCGGATCCTCGGGGAAACGCTTCCCTGGGCGAGCAGCCGGACGACGACGCGGGTCGCGGGCGCGGTGGCCGACTCGGGGAACCCTTGGTGCAGCACGGCGGCGTCCAGGTGGTCGAGCGCGGCGTTCTGCGCGTCGACATCCGCCGACGTCAGTGCGGCCAGGTGCCCGGGAGTGTCCGTGGCGGGGCCGTAAGCGTGGGTGAGCGATCCCCAGTCGATCTCCTCGAGCACCCGCCCATGCTTCCACACGGCCGGGCGTGACCGGCCGTGTGGCGCGATCCGCCGGTTTTCGCCCGGCTCGGGGCGTTGGCGCGCCGAGATTCGGGACGGCGGGAATGCGGGGGTGACGGGACGCCGCTGGGACACGCTCAGGCGTGGAGGCCGCCGGGGCCGCAGGGCTCCGGCGAAGTCGCGCTGGGTGGCCCGCGGTGTCGGCAAAGTCGCCACCGAGCGAGCCGCCGCCATCTTGCCGGCCGGCGCATCCGGATGCGTCGCGCTGCCCGAGGACGTTGCTGCCGCGATGCTCCCCCTCCGCCCAATCACTACCAAGAGTGACCAACACCCGAAGGATCCTCATGATCACCCCACAAGAAAACCAAGCAACTTTCGGAAAATCCGCTCCCGTAGCAGTCCCCACGCTCACTCTGTGTATCGGGGTACACCTCACCGCCCAAGATCACCGCGCTAGATTTCCCGACGTTCACCGGGGCCCGATGACGCGTCCCCGTCCATCCTCCGCCGGCGCGTGCCCATCGTGGTGTGCGCTGGTTCGCCGTGCCGAAAGGAAGTTGCTTGACCGCCACGACGTTGACACAGGTGCTTCGCGAGACCCACACCGTCGCCGGGCCGACCCGGCTGATCGTGCGGTGGGACCGTGAAACCGGCTGGGCGCACCTGGCCATCGCCGTTCCGGGCACCGGTCCGGCCTGCTTCGCGGGTTTCCACCGGTTCGCCGGGGGCAGCGCCGGAGCCGTCGCCGCCGAGCTCGCCGCCGCCGGGTGCGTGTCCGCTCCGCCGCTCCACCTCGACGACACCCTGTCGGAGATCGAAGCCGTGCTGCCGGAGGTGTACGCCGATGCGCGTGGATGACCTGCACCTCAACGGGATCGGCACCGACGTCGGGGCGCTGAGCCCGGTCGCCGCCTCGCTGGCGGCCGGCGAGTTCACCGCCGCCGACGCCGGCCGGACCGGCCAGCTCTCCACCGCCGTCGCCGGGCTGCCCGGTCCCGAACTCGCGGTGCGCGCGGGGCGCGAAGCCCTGCGCCAGGCGGAAACCACGGGCGGCGAGCCGGTGTGGCCGACGTTGTGCCTGCACGCCGGGATCTACCACTCCGGCATCGACTTCTGGCACGCCGCGTCCTACGTGCGCGACCAGCTCGGCGTCGGCGCCGGCCCCGGCCTCACGCTCGAGCTCGGCGCGATGAGCAACAGCCTGGTGGCCGGACTGGACGTCGCCGCAAGCGTGCTGCGCGGCCGGCCGGACCACGACGCCGCGCTCATCACCGCGGGCGACCGGTTCGGCGCGCCCGGCTTCCCGCACTGGACCACCGACACCGGCATCGTCTACGGCGACGCCGGCAGCGCGGTCGTGCTGTCCCGGCGGCCGGGCCTGGCACGGATCCGCGCGATCGCGTCCTACACCGATCCGTCCTTGGAAGGCCTGCAGCGCGGCAACGAACCGTTCCGCACGGCCAGCATCACCGCGCACCAGTCGCTCGACATCCGCGCCCGCAAGCGCCAGTGGCTCGGTCGCCACGGCGGTCCGGCGCACGTCGACAGCCGCAACGCCGACGGGGTCACCACGGTGGTGAAGACCGCGCTGGCCGACGTGGGCCTCGACCTGCCGGACATCGCCAAGGTCTGCGCCCCGCACTACGGCCGCCGCCTGGTGCACACGCAGATCCTGCGCCCGCTCGGCATTCCCGAGGACCGCACGATGACCGAGCTGGGCCTGCGGGTCGGTCATCTGGGCGCCAGCGACCAGATCGTGGCGCTCGACCACCTGCTCCGCACGGGCGAAGCCGGCCCGGGCGACCACGTGCTGCTGCTGGGCATCGGCGTCGGCATGACGTGGACGGCCGTGGTCCTGCAGCTCGGCCCGGCCGCGCTTTGACCGCCCTGCCCGGCGAGACCGTCTCGCCGGGCGGGCGGTGCCGGCTCAGCTGACGAGCTGCCAGAGGAAGCTCGCGTTCTTCACCGGCGCCGAAACCTTCTTCGTCCAGAGGTACTTCGTCGTGCAGGGCGGCACGATGTGGTACTTCCGCACGGTGAACGTGCGGGCCTCCTTGTACTGCTGCAACCGCAAGACCTTCCCGGCGGGCACGGTCGCCGCGTACGACCAGGAGTCGGACTTCGAATAGCTCGCGCCCACGCTCACCGCGAGCGAAACACTGGCCTTGGCGAAGATCACGCCCGCTTCCGCGCTGGTCGTGCCCGTGATCGACGCGTTCACCGTCGACGTCGCCGTCTTGTTGTAGGTGATCGTGCCCGGCCCGCGGAGGTAGTCGCTGCGAAGGTTCGTCGCGAGCCACGAGCGCGTCGGGCTGGAGAACGTGTAGTCGGGCGGATCCCGCACCTCGGGGCACGGGTACAGCGCGAGGGCCTGCGCGCCCACCCCGGTGACCGCGGGCACGACGGCGGACGCGCAGGACAGCAGGACCACTGCGGCGACGGAACGCAAACGCATTGCTGGGCTCCCCTGGTTGATCTTGGGACCAACCCTAAGCGCGGCGAAACGGCGCAGCGTGGGAAATAACCTCTTCGGGCGACCCGGGGCGGCCTACGGCGTGGCCGGCGAAGGGATCGACGGGCCGGCGTCCGGCACCCCCGCGTAGTCGGGCAGCTCGATGCCGTTGAGCGCGCGCTGGACCAGGTCGGTGAGCCAATCGCTGTCGAGCTCGACGTCCGGGCCGGAGCCGCTGCGCATCGTCGCGTTCAGCCGGCCGATCTCCTGGTTGGCCGCCACGAACGGGCGCATCCGTTCCTCATAGCGGGCGAACCCGGTGGCGGGGTCCCAGCCGGCCGCGGCCAGCTCGCCGGCCAGCAGGTAGGCGCCGATCAGCGCCAGCCCGGTGCCCTGGCCGGACAGCGGCGACGAGCTGAACGCCGCGTCGCCGAGCAGCCCGACCCGCCCGTCGGCCCAGCGGTCCAGCACCACCTGGGCGACCTGGTCGAGGTAGAAGTCCGGGGTGTCGTCGAGGTGCGCGAGGATGCGCGGGGTCAGCCAGCCGAAGTCGCCCATCCGCTCGCGCAGCAGGGCTTTCTGGGCTTCGACATCGCGGTGGTCGACGTCGAAGTCGGCCGCGGTGAAGGAGAACATCGCCATCGCGCGGCCGGCGTCCCCGATCGGCCGCAGCATGGCGGAGCGGCCGGCCTCCTGGTAGTCGAACACCCAGCGGTCCAGCCCGAACTCGTTGGGCACGCTGTAGAACGCGAGCACGTGCCCGAGGTGGCGGACGAACCGCTCGCGCGGGCCGAACACCATCGCCCGCACCGACGAGTGCAGCCCGTCGGCCCCGACCACCAGGTCGAAGCGCTGCCGGCCGCCACCCGCGAAGGTCACGTCCACGCCGTCCGCGTCCTGGACGAGCTCGGCGATCCGGTCGCCGAAGCGGTACTCGACGCCGTCGCGCGTGTCGTCGTAGAGCACCCGGGACAGGTCACCGCGCAGGATCTCGATCTCGGAGATGTAGCCGTCGCCGCCGTCGTCTTCCGCGCTGAAGGTCTCCAGCACGGTCCCGTTCGCGTCCACGGTGTACGCGCCGGCGGTTTCGGTGCGGGCCGCGCGCACCGCGTCGTCCAGCCCCATCAGCCGGATGACGTCCCTGGTCACGCCGCGCACGTCGACCGCCTGCCCACCGGGCCGCAACCCGGGCGCCCGCTCCACGACGGTGACTTCGGCGCCCCGCCGGCGCAGCCAGTGCGCCAGCGCGGGCCCGGCGATGCTCGCACCCGCGATGAGAACTCTCGTACCGCCCACGGTTCCCCCTCCGATCGGTTCCGGGATCGTACAGCGGCACCTCAGTCCGCAGCGGGTTGTTCGCTGGGAAAGAGGATCGGGCTGAGCAGGTACCGGGTGCGGCCGGGGGCGGGCGGGTTCGCCAGCCGCGGCAGGATCGCGGCGCGCAGCTCGTCGTTCATGGCGATCAGTTCGTCCCGGGTCAGCCAGACCGCGTGCTGCCGGTAGCCGACGGGATCGGTCGCCGGATCGGCGTTTTCGCGGTCCAGGTAGGCGTTGAACTCGGCGACGAGCGCCGCGACGGCCACCGCGAACCCGCGCCGGTGGTCCTCGGGGGACAGTCCCGCGGCCGTGGCGGGATCGATCGAGGCGCGTTCCGGCCGCAGCTCGTAGTGGCGCTCGACCGCGCCGCGCACGCGCCGTTCCTCGGCCACGCGCAGGATCCCGCCCGAGGCGAGCAGGTCGACGTGCCGGTAGACCATGGCTTTCGAGACGTCCGGCAGCAACGCGCAGAGCTGGGCGGTGGTGTGCGTCCGCCCGCCGCGCATGGCGTGCACGATCCGCAGCCGTACCGGGTGCGCCAGCAGTTCCAAGGTGTCCACTACCCAACGATCTCACATGGTGATACCGTTCGCAAAAGACGAGAAAGGTGGGGGACGATGACGGGACGGGGGCCCGCGGCAGTCGCCGCGGCGGTGGTCGGATGGGCGGCACAGCGGCGCTTCGCCGACGTGGCGGAGCTGTTCGCGCCGAGGCTGCGGGCGGTGGCGTCCGCCGAGACGCTGCGCGTCGGCTGGGAGGGCGAGATCGCCCGGATCGGGCCGGTCTCCGCGGTCGGCGGGCCGGTGAGCGAGCCGGCCGGCGCGGGGCTGGTCCGGGTGCGAGTCCCGGTGACGTGTGAACGCGGCGGGCTGACCGTGGTCATGTCGGTCGACGACGCCGGGCTCCTGCACGGCCTGCGGCTCGCCCCGCCGGAGAGCACCGCGTGGGAGCCGCCCAGCTACGCCACCGCGGACCGCTTCACCGAACGGGAAGTCACGATCGGCGAAGGCCCGCTCGCGGTGCCCGGCACGTTGACGGTTCCGGCCGGCCGCGGCCCGTGGCCCGGGCTGGTGCTGCTCGCCTCCGGGCCGCACGACCGCGACCTGACAGCCGGCCCGAACAAGCCGTTCAAGGACCTGGCGTGGGGCCTGGCGAGCCGCGGGGTCGCGGTGGCCCGGTTCGACAAGGTGACCCACACCCACCCCCACGTCGGCGCCGAGCCCGGGTTCACGATGGCCGAGGAGTACCTGCCGCACGCGCTCGCCGCCGTCCGCCTGCTCCAGCAGGAGCGGACCGTCGACGCCGAGCGGGTGTTCGTCGCCGGTCACAGCGGCGGCGGCAAGGCGGCCCCACGGGTCGCGGCCGCCGACGCGTCGATCGCCGGCGTGGTGAGCCTCGCCGGCGACACCGTGCCGTTGAGCCGATCGGCCGTCCGGGTCGTGCGGTACCTGGCGGAACTCGGTCCCGGCCCCGCGACGACGTCGGCCGTCGAGGCGACGACCCGGCAGGCCGCGCTCGTCGAGAACCCCGAGCTGTCCCCGGCGATCCCGGCGTCGGACCTGCTCTTCGGCTGGCCGGCGTCGTACTGGCTGGACCTGCGCGGCTACGACCCGGTCGCCACCGCGGCCGCACTGGACCGGCCGATCCTCATCCTCCAGGGCGCCCGCGACTACCAGGTGACCGCGGACGGCGACCTCGCGCGCTGGCAGGCGGGATTGGCCGATCGGCCCGACGTGACGATCCGGGTCTACGACGCCGACGACCACATGTTCTTCCGCGGCAAGGGTCCCTCGACGCCCGCGGCGTACGAGTCGCCGCAGCACGTCGACCCCGCAGTGGTCGCCGACATCGCCGGCTGGCTGGGTTCCCCGGGACGCGGGAACTGACCGAGATCAGCCGTGGGCGGCATCCGGGTGCTGGCGGCCGCCCGGTTTCTCCGTGACCATGGAAGCGCTTACATCGGACAGAGGAGTTCGCATGGTCAAAGCGTTCAGCCGCCGTACCGTCCTGATCACCGGCACCGGGATCACCGCCGGGCTCGCGTTGCCCGGCGTCGCCCAAGCCGCCCCGGGCGGGCGCGTCGGGTTCACCCTCGGCGCCGAAACACTCGACGGCGGCGAGCAGGTCACCTCGCTCACCTTGAACACCGCCCGGCTCGGCCCGATCGAGCCGGCGAGCCTCACCACCGCCACCTTCAGCGTGCACGTCAAGGCCACCAGCCCGATCGACACCGGCGGCCAGGACGTCGGCTACGAGCTCGACCGCCCGGTGACGGCGGCGCGGCTCGACCGCGGGAACATCGTGCTGGAACTGAGTTACGGCGAAGGCGAGACCGGCGGCGGCACCCTCGGCTACATCAGCGGCAAAGCCCGCAACGTTCGTCTCGACCTGGTCTACACCATCACCCAGAACGCGCCCCTCCGGTGGCACGGCCGCCCGCTCACCCTGGCCGGGTTCACCCAGGGCGCCCTGGTCAACCCCGAAGTCGACGTCTTCACCCACCACGTTTCGCGGTCCGGGATGAAGTACCGGCTGTTCACCCCGCCGGAGCGGCGTGGGCGGCGGCCGTTGATCGTCTGGCTGCACGGCGGCGGAGAAGGCGCTTCCCTGCCCGACGGCTACTACGACAACGAGACCACGCTGCGCGCCAACCGCGGCGCCCTCGGCTTCGCCACGCGGGAAGCGCAGGCGATCTTCGAAAGCGCTTACGTCGTTGCCCCGCAATGCACCGCCGCCTGGATGGACGACGGCCCCCGCTTCGCCCCGCTCATCCACGAGATCGTCGGGGACGTCGTCCGCAGGCACCCGGTCGACCCCGCCCGCGTGCACGTCACCGGCTGCAGCAACGGCGGCTACATGACCCTGAAGATGACGACCGTCCACCCCACCGCGTTCGCTTCGTCGGTGCCGATCTGCGGCGTCGTCGCCGGCCGGAAAGCGGGTGACCCGCCGCTGGTCCCCGACCCCGAGCTGGCCGCGATCCGCACCCCCACCTGGCTGATCGCCTCCCGCGACGACGACACGGTCGACCCGCAGGCCAACTCCGTCCACGCGCACGAGCTCATCCCCCGCGCCGAACTGACGCTCTACGACCACGTCGTGTGGAACGGCCACCAGTTCCCCGGCCACTGGTCGTGGATCTACGCCGCCCGCAACGACCCGAGCACCCACGGGACGCACCTGTGGCAGTGGATGGCGCGGCAGGTCAGCGCCGGATGAGGCCGAGGTCCGTCGCGGCCGCCACCGCCGCGGTGCGGGAGTCGACGCCGAGCTTGGTGTAGCAGCGCGCGAGGTGGGACTTCACCGTGCCTTCGGTGAGGTGCAGGCGCTCGGCGATGGCCCGGTTCGACAGCCCGTCGGCCACCAGGGCAAGCACCTCGATCTCCCGCCGGGTCACCGCGACGTCGGGCCGGCGCATCCGGTCCAGGAGCCGGTCGGCGACCGCGGGCGCCAGGGTGGTGCGCCCGGCCGCGGCGGTGCGCACCGCCGCGGCCAGGTCTTCGGGCAGGGCGTCCTTGAGCAGGTACCCGGTGGCACCGGCCTGGATGGCGGGCAGGATGTCGGCGTCGGTGTCGTAGGTGGTGACGATCAGCACGCGCGGCGCCCCGGGCCGCGCGGTGATCGCCGCGGTGGCTTCGGCCCCGGTCATCCCGGTGCCGAAGCGCAGGTCCATCAGGACGACGTCGACGTCTCCGTCGGCGGCCCGCGCCACGGCGGCTTCGGCGGTCGCGGCCTCGGCGACGACCAGGAGCCCGGGTTCGGTCTCCAGCACGGCGCGCAGTCCCGCCCGCACCACGGGGTGGTCGTCGGCCAGCAGGAGGCGGATCTCGTTCACGGGCGTTCCTCGGGCTGGGGAAGGTGAGCCGACAGCAAGCGGATCTCGATCACGAGCGAACCTCCGGCCGGGGCAGATGAACCAACAGCGCTGTACCGCGCCCCGGCGCCCGGTCTGGTCGTCGGCCAACAGCACAGCGGGCTTCGATCACGAGCGAACCTCCGGCTGTGGCAGCCGAGCCGACAGCGCCGTGCCGCGACCTGGCGCCCGGTACGGTCGTCGGCCAACAGCACAGCGGGCCTCGTTCACGAGCGAACCTCCGGCCGGGGAAGGTGAGCCGACAGCGCGGCCCCGGTACGGTCTTCGACCGGCAGGACGCAGATCTCGTTCACGGGCATTCCTCCGGCCGGGGCAGCCGAGCCGACAGCGCCACACCGCGACCCGGCGCCGACTCCACCGTCAAACTCCCGCCCAGCGCGCGGGTGCGGGCGCGCATGGCGGCCAGCCCGAACCCACCCTCTCCGGGGTCGGGCGCCGCCAGCCCCGCGGGGTCGAAGCCTGCGCCGTCGTCCACCACGTCGAGGGCGATCTCGTCGCCCCGGTAGCTCAACGTGAGGTCGGCAGAGGTCGCGCCCGCGTGCCGGACGGTGTTGGCGAGCGCCGCCTGGGCGATGCGCAGCAGCGCGACCTCGTGGGCGGTCGGCAGTGGCGCCGGGTCGCCGGTGAGGTGGAAGCGCACGGTGAGCGGGTGCCGGGTGCTGGTGGTGGCGCACAGCTGTTCCAGCGCGCCGGCGAGCGTGGTGCCGTCGAGCGACGGCGGGGTGAGCGCGGCGACGAAGCGGCGTGCTTCGGCGAGGTTGTCCGCGGCCGCCTGACGGGCCTGCTCCACGTACCGGGCCGCGTTCCCCTCGGGCAGGGACCGCCCGGCGGCGCGCAGCAGCAGCAGGATGCTGGACAGCCCCTGCGCGAGCGTGTCGTGGATCTCGTGGGCCAGGCGTTCCCGTTCGGCCAGCACCCCGGCGGTGTGCTGGGCCTCGGCCAGGTCGGCGCGGGCTGCGGTGAGCTCCTCGATCAGG
>NZ_JAAGNB010001322.1:0-12718 GCF_010550475.1 Amycolatopsis sp. SID8362 | reverse complement strand
GTGGCGTGCATGGCCGCAAGGACGCGGTCCTTGAACTCCGGCGGCGGCTCCTCGGCCATCGCCGCGCCCAGCCGCGCCGCGGTCGCGCGCAGCTCGGCGACCTCCTGCGCGCACGACTCGCACTGCTCGAGGTGGCGGGCGAACTCCGCGCGCTCGACGTCGTTGACCGCGTCGAGGGCGAAGGCGCCGGCCAGGGTGTGCATCTCCGGCGTGCTCAAGCGGTCACCCCCAGGCAGTCCCGCAGGCGGATCAGCCCGTCCCGCAGCCGCGTCTTGATGGTTCCCTGCGGCGTCGACAGCACTTCGGCCACCTCGCGATACGTATAGCCCTGGTAGTAGGCGAGCAGCACGGACTCGCGCTGCAGGTCGGTCAGGAAGGACAGGCACCGGCGCACCTGGGAGCGTTCGAGCCGCGCGGTGACGGACTCGGCGACCTCGTCGAACGGGCGCCCGCGGGCGGCTTCGAAGGTCGCCTTCTGCTCGCGCTCGGTGCTGGCGCGCGCCGAGCGGACGCGGTCGACCGCGCGGCGGTGCGCCAGGGTCATCGCCCAGTTCAGCGCGGACCCCTTGGCCGGCGCGTACCGCGTCGCGGTGCGCCACAGTTCGACGAGGACCTCCTGGGCCACCTCTTCGGACTGGGCCGCGTCGCGCACGATCCGCCGGACGAGCCCGAAGATGGGTCCCGCGAGCTGGTCGTAGAGCAGCTCGAAGGCCCGTTCGTCGCCCTTGGCGACGCGCACCATGAGCTCCTCCGAGGACGGCACCGCGGGCCGGTCGGCGTTCTCGGCGGGCACCGGAGCGATGTGGCGCGGGCGGGCCGGCTCATCCATGCAGCTGTCCTCCGGCGTTCTGCGGGGTGCGCGCGACGACCGGCGCCTTCCGCAGCCACAACGCGATGCCGTGGCGGCGGATGAGCGCGGACACCCGCTGCGGGAGCAGCGGCCGGGCCAGCACGAGCCGGGCCAGCCACCGCGGGTCCACCGGGCGGCGGACTCCCCGAAGCGTAGCGACGAGCGGCGTCGAATTCCCGCGGCGCAACGCGACGGTGAGGTCGAGCAGTGCTTCCGGGCGCGGCAGGCGCATCCGGTACTCGCCGTCCATCTCCTGGAACGGCGAGACGTAGAACTCCTTGGCCGCGCGGGCGAGCCCGGCGTCGTCGGGGCGCAGCAGGTAGGCGTGCCGCCCGCCGTAGGTGTTGTGCACCTCGGCGACGACGCACGCGAGCCCGCCCTCGGCGTCGTGGCACCAGTAGACGCTGATCGGGTTGAACACGTACCCGAGCACGCGCGCGGCGGCGAGCATGACGACCCGGCCGCCGCGCAGGTCGACGCCGCGTTCGGCGAGCCAGGCGTCCAGCTTCTCCCGGATCCCGCGCGGGTCGGCCGCGGCGAAGTGGTCCCGGCGGTCGAACCGGGCGAACGACCGCAACCACCACGGCAGCCGCGGCGGCGCGTCGAGGTCGACCAGCCACAGGTACACGCGGTGCGCGAAGGAGTGCGGCGGGTCGATCCGCCGCACGTGCGCGACCGTGGCGTCGTAGAGGGCGTTCGTCACCACACCACCCCGAGGCTTTCGGCGGCGCGGGCGCCCGAGGAGCAGCCGTCCTCGTGGAACCCCCAGCCGTGGTAGGCGCCGGCGTAGGCGAACACGCCGTCGTTGAGCTCGGGCAGCCGGCGTTGCGCGGCAACGGATTCCGGCGTGTAGACCGGGTGCTCGTACCGCATCCGCGCGACCAGGTGCGCCTTTCCGGGACCGTCACCCGGGTTCAGCGTGACGACGTAGCCGGTCGGCTCGTCGAGCCGCATCAGGCGGTTCATGTCGTAGCTGACCTGGACGGCACCGGTGGGGGCGCCGCAGACCGGCGCGCGGTAGTTCCAGCCGGCCCGCGCGTCGGCCAGCGAGGGCAGCACGCTCGTGTCGGTGTGCAGCCAGGCTTCGTTGGCGGAGTAGCGGAACGCGCCGAGCACCGCGCGCTCGGTGGCGGTCGGGTTGGCCAGCAGGGCCAGCGCCTGGTCGGCGTGCGTGGCCACGACGACCTTGTCGACCCGGTGCGGCGTGTCGGCGTCGTCGCGGACCTCGACGCCGTGCGCGGTCCGCAGCACCGAGCGGACCGGCGTGGACAGGTGGACCGCGGTGAGCTGCTTGGCGGCGCGCTCGACGTACTCGCGGGAGCCGCCGACGACGGTCCGCCAGGACGGCGAGTTCTTGACGCTCAGCATGCCGTGGTTGCGGAGGAACTCGAACAGGTACCGCGCCGGGTAGCGGAGGGTGTCGCTGCGGTCGGCCGACCAGACCGTGGACACCAGCGGCAGCATGAAGTGGTCGACGAAGTAGCGCGTGTAGCCACCGATGGCGAGGAACGCGCCGAGGGTGACGTCCCCCGCGTCCTTGGCCGTCAGCAGCCGCTTCGCGTGCCGGTGGAACCGCTTCACCTCGGTGAGCATCCGCAGGTAGCGGGGCCGGGTGAGGTTGCCGCGCTGGGCGAACAGCCCGGCCAGCCCCTTCGCGCCGGCGTACTGGAGGCCGCAGCCGTCGCAGCGGATGCTCATCGACATCTCGGTGTCGCGGGTGCGCACGCCGAGCTCCCCGAACAGCTTGAGCAGCGTCGGGTAGGTGCGCTCGTTGTGGACGATGAACCCCGAGTCCACGCCGACGGTGCCGCCGTGGGCGCTGGGCACGTCGTGGGTGTGCGCGTGCCCGCCGAGCCGGTCGTCGGACTCGAAGAGCAGCACCTCGTACTCGCGTTGCAGCAGGTATGCCGCCGTCAGCCCGGCCACCCCGCTGCCGATGACGGCGATGCGTTCTCCCGTGATCTCCACACCGGTACTTCGCCGCCGCGCCGGGAGCGGATTGGCCTCGGGCCGGACCAATCCACCGCGCGGGGCGGAGCGAATCCCGGACATGCCGAACAGCACCGCGCACCGCCTCGCCTCGTTCGCCGAGAAGCTCCTCGGCGGACAACTCCCGGTCGGCCTCCGGACCTGGGACGGGACCCGGGCGGGTCCCGTGGACGCGCCCACGGTGGTCCTGCGCAACCGCCGCGCCCTGCGCCGCCTGCTCTACGCGCCCGGCGAGCTGGGGCTCGCCCGCGCCTACGTGACCGGTGACCTCGACGTCGAAGGAGATCTGGCGGACGGCTTCCGCCGGATCTGGGCCCTCACCCGCTCCGGCGAGCTGAACCGGGTGAAGCTCGGGCCGCGCGACTGGGCCGAGGCGGTCCGGCTCGCGGCCGCGCTGGGCGTCGTCGGGCCGCCGCCGAAGCCGCCCGCCGAGGAAGCCCGCCTGACGGGCAAGCTGCACAGCCTGCTGCGCGACAAGTCGGCCATCGCGCACCACTACGACCTGAGCAACGCCTTCTACCAGCTGCTCCTGGACGAGTCGATGGCGTACTCGAGCGCGTACTTCACGTCCGAATCGCAGAGCCTCGAGCAGGCGCAGCACGACAAGCTGGAACTGATCTGCCGCAAGCTGGGGCTGCGGCCGGGGGCGCGGCTGCTCGACGTCGGCTGCGGCTGGGGCTCGCTGCTGGTCCACGCGGCCAAGCACCACGGCGTGCACGCCGTCGGCATCACGCTCTCGGCCGAGCAGCTGCAGCACATCCGCGCCCGGCTCGCCCAGCACGACCTCGAAGACCGCGTCGAGGTCCGGCGGCAGGACTACCGCGAGCTGCCGGACGCGCCGTTCGACGCGGTGGCGTCGATCGAGATGGGCGAGCACGTCGGCGAGGTCAACTACCCGGCGTACGCGGCGACGCTGCACCGCATGGTGAAGCCCGGCGGCCGGGTGCTCATCCAGCAGATGTCGCGCGGGAACGTCGCCCCCGGCGGCGGCGCGTTCATCGAGCGGTACATCGCCCCGGACATGACCATGCGCCCGGTCGGGCGGACGGTCGACCACCTGGAGACCGCGGGCCTGGAGGTCCGGGACGTGCACGCGATGCGCGAGCACTACGTCTGGACGGTGCGCGCCTGGGCCGACACCCTGGAGGAGAACTGGGCCGACGTCGTCGCGCTGATCGGCGAGACCGGCGCGCGGGTCTGGCGGCTGTACCTGGTGGGCGGGGCGCTGGCGTTCGAGGAGAACCGGATGGGCGTGGACCAGATCCTGTCGGTGCGTCCGCACCCGGACGGGACGAGCGGGATGCCGGCGACGCGGGAGTGGCTCTGATGCCGCAGCTGCTCGTCACGGCCGCCGTCACGCTCGTGGCGGTGGTGCTGACCTTCGGGATCGCGCGGGCGCGCAAGCGCTACGACACGATCGACACGTTCTGGGGGCTCGGGTTCGCCATCGTCGCGGTCGCCGCGTTCCCCTTCGGCGACGGCCCGCTGTCCCTGCGGATCGTGGTGGTCCTCCTGACGGTGGTCTGGGGTGTGCGGTTGTCGGCGCACCTGCACCTGCGCAACCACAAGCTGCCCGAGGACCCGCGGTACGCGCGGATGGGCCACGGGCCGCTGAAGATGTTCGTGCGCGTCTACCTGTTCCAGGCGGTGGTGCTGTACTTCGTCTCCCTTCCGGTGCAGTTCGCCGTGGACGGCACGGGGATCGGCGTCCTGGGCTGGCTGGGCATCGCCGTGTGGGCGGTCGGCTTCGGGTTCGAGACGGTCGGCGACGACCAGCTGCGCCGCTTCAAGGCCGACCCGGCCAACCGCGGCCGCGTGCTGGACACCGGCCTGTGGCGCTACACGCGGCACCCGAACTACTTCGGCGACGCGTGCGTGTGGTGGGGCCTCTACCTGCTGGCCTGCTCGACGTGGCCGGGCGCGCTGACGATCCTCTCCCCCGTGGCGATGACGTTCACCCTCGCCCGCGGCACGGGCAAACCCATGCTGGAGAAGGGGATGGCGAAAACGCGCCCGGCGTACGCGCACTACGTCGAGCGCACCAGCGGCTTCTTCCCGCTGCCGCCGAAGAAGGTCACTCCCCGGTGAGGCCGTCGGTCAGCTCGCGCAGGACGTCGAGGTGGCCGACGTGCCGGGCGGTCTCCTCGATCATGTGCGTGAGCACCCAGCGGACGTTGAAGGTCTCGTGCTTGTGCGTCACCTCGTCGTCGAAGCCGCGGCCGGCGATGATCTCCCGGCTGCGGGCGCACTGCTTTTCGTAGTCGGCGAGCAGCGTTTCGACGCTGGTGCCGGGCGGGACCCGGAACTCGGCGTCCGGGTCCAGCTCGAGCCGCTCCGCCCAGGTGTCCTCCTCGCCGTCGACGACGACGGCGAACCAGAACCACTCGTTCAGGGTCAGGTGGGCGATCAGCCCGGCGACGGTGGTCAGCTCGCTCGGCAGGTGCGCCTGGCGGGCCTGGTCTTCGGTGAGCCCGCCGGACTTCCACGCGACGGTGGCGCGGTGGTAGTCGAGCAGGCCCGTCAGGATCTCGCGCTCGCCGCCGGTGAGCGGGACTTCCGGGCGCTGCGGTCGTTCGGTCATGATCGGCACTCTGCCAGAGGGGTCCGACAGTTCCCGATACCTTGCGCACGATGTAATCGTGGGCTAGGTTTGTGGACGTGCCGGACGAGTTCCTCTTGGATGAGCAAGCCTGCTTCGCGCTCTACGCGGCGTCGCGCGCGGTGACGGACACCTACCGTCCCCTGCTCGGCGAGCTGGGTCTCACGTACCCGCAGTACCTCGTGCTGCTGGTGCTCTGGGAGTCCGACGCCCGGCCGGTCAAGGAGATCGGCGAGGCGCTGCACCTGGACTACGGCACGCTTTCCCCGCTGCTCAAACGACTCGAGGCCAACGGGCTCGTCACCCGGGCACGCCTGCCCGAAGACGAACGCACCGTGGTGGTCAGCCTGACCGAGGAAGGCCGTTCGACGCGCACGCGCGCCGCGGGCGTCCCCTCGGCGATCGGCTGCGCGCTGGGCCTCGGCGACAGCGAGCGGCGGCAGCTCATCGACACCCTGCGGCGGCTGACGGCGTCGGCCGCCGCCTACACCCATGGAGGCCCTGATGCCCAGCCGTGACGCGACCACCCACTGGGTCGGCGGACTGCAGAACGGGAAGGGCGAGGTCACGCTGGACTCGTCCAACGCAGGCACGTTCTCCGTCTCGTTCCCGACCCGCGCGGGCAACCCGGACGGCCAGACGAGCCCCGAGGAGCTCATCGCGGCGGCCCACTCGTCGTGCCTGGCGATGAACCTGTCGGGCGTGCTCGAAGCCCAGAAGATCACCGCGGACTCGATCGACGTGAGCGCGGAGGTGACCCTCGGCCCGGCGGCCGGCGGCGGCTTCGAGATCAGCGGCATCGCGATCACGCTGCGCGCGTCCATCGAGGGCGTCACGGCGGAGCAGTTCGCCGAGTACGCCGAGACGGCGGAGAAGACGTGCCCGGTGTCGAAGGCACTGGCGGGCACGACGATCACCATGGACGCGGCCCTCAACTGACGCCCTTCGCGAACGGCCCCCTCCTTTTGCGAGGGGGCCGTTTCCGCGTCAGTGGACCTTGGCTCGATAAGTCGACTTCTTCGCCTGGTTGCCGCAGATCTCCATCGAGCACCACCGGCGCGTGCCCGGCCTCGACGTGTCCAGGAACAGCGCGCCGCACGCCGGTCCCGCGCAGCGCCGGACCCGCGCGAACTCGCGAGACGTCGCCAGCTCCAGCGCGTCCCGGGTCAGCAGCGCCAGCATCGCGGCCGCGGGATCCTCGGCCTGCCAGCGCAGTTCGCCCGACGGCGTCAGCGAAGGCGCCGGTACCGGCAGCGCCGCGAAACGGTTCAACCGCTGACGCGACGACGGACGCAAGGAACCCGTAAGCAGTTCGTGGATCGCTTCGCGCGCCGCTCGCGCGTCGGCCACCCCGGCCGGGCGGACCGGCGCCGAAAACGGGCCCAGCTGGTCGATCCACGCGCCCCACGCCGCCGCGTCCGGAAGTTCCTCCGTCTCCGTGGGCGTGCCGCGGTAGCGCAGCGTGCGGACGAAGTCGAGGCACAGCCTGCCCGCACCCGAGCGGAAGCGTTCCGTCATGAGGCTCACAGTACGCCGGAACCGGTTTGACTGGTACCGTCGGGAACCGATCAAACCGGTTCCGGGGGAGCGCGATGACCGACACGAAGCAGCAAGCACCACCCAGCTGGCTCGTCCTGCTGCTGGCCGTCTCCTGTGGACTGACGGTCGCGAACCTCTACTACGCCCAGCCGCTGCTCGCGGAGCTGCGCGGGACGTTCGGGGTGGGCGAAGCCGCCGCCGGCGGGGTCGTCACCGCCACCCAGATCGGGTACGCCGCCGGGATGCTGCTGCTCGTCCCGCTCGGCGACCGGCTCGAGAACCGCGGGCTCGTCGCGACGCTGCTCGCGGTCGCCTCCGCGGGACTGGTCGTCACCGGGGTCGCGCCCGGGTTCGCCGTGCTGCTGATCGCTTCCCTGCTCGTCGGGGCGACGTCGGTCGTCGTGCAGATCCTCATCCCGTTCGCCGCCGACCTCTCCCCCGACGACATCCGCGGCCGGATCGTCGGGCGGGTCGTGAGCGGGCTGCTGTTCGGCATCCTCCTTTCCCGTGTGGTCGCGAGCCTGCTGGCCGAGGTGACGAGCTGGCGCGTCGTGTTCCTCATCTCGGCGGCGGCGATGGCCGCGCTCGCCGTCGTGCTGCGGTTCAGCCTGCCGCAGCGGGCGCCCAAGACCGACGTCCGCTACGGGCAGCTGATCCGCTCGACGCTGGCCATGTGGCGCAAGCACCCGGCGCTGCGCCACCGCGCGCTGTACCAGTCGGCGATGTTCGGTGCCTTCAGCGCCTTCTGGACCACCATCGCCTTCGTGCTCACCGCGCCGCCGTTCGGCTACAGCCAGCTCGGCGTCGGCCTGTTCGCGCTGGCCGGTGCCGCGGGCGCCGCGGTGGCGCCGCTGGCCGGGCGGTGGTCGGACCACGGCCACGGCCGGCGGCTCACCGCGGGCGCCTTCGTGCTCTGCGCGGCGGCGTTCGCGCTCGCCGGGTTCGGCGCGCACAGCGTCGTCCTGCTGGCCATCGCCGCGATCGCCGTCGACATGGCGGTCCAGACGACGCTGGTGACCGGCCAGCACGTGATCTACCAGCTCGACCCGGCCGCCCGCGCCCGCGTGAACAGCGTGTACCTGGGCACGTTCTTCGTCGGCGGCGCGATCGGCTCCCAGGCGGGCTCGATCGCGTTCCACCTCGGCGGCTGGACGGCCGTGGTCGTGTTCGCCGGCGCGCTCCCGCTGCTCGGCCTGGCCGGGATGACCCGCACGCGCGTCTAGGGCGTGACGTGACCGAGGTAGCCGGCCGGCCGTCGTCGAGCCGCGGCAGGTCACCATTCCGCCGCGCGTCCTGCCGCAGTGAGGCCGGGAACCGGTTCTTCGCCCGGCACCCCCGGTGCGGCCCGGCCGTGGTGGTCCCGGGGCCAGGTCACCACGGCCGGCGTCTGCCGGTCAGTCGGCGATCGGCAGGTTCTCGATGTACTTCTTCGCGGCCTCCTCCGTCTTGGCTTCGACCGTCGCCTTGACCTTCGCGTAGTGGCTCATGTCGAGGGTCTGGTCGGACGTCGCGTAGAACACCGACGTCTGGCTGGTCTTCAAGGTGGCGAACAGGATGTTCACGGTCTCGGACTCGGCCGAGATCGCGAAGAACACCGGCTTGAACGTCGGCCAGGCGTGGGCGTCCTCGCCGACGACGCCGAGGTCGAAGTTGACTTCCTTGTCCGCCGCCTTGTCCTTGCCGAGCAGGCGGATCTGCTCGTTCGACGAGTAGCCCGTCTTCAGCACCGTCAGCGCCGTCTCCAGCAGCTCCAGCTGCGGGCCGACCAGCAGGCCCGTCAGCAGGTCGATGAGCACCTGGCTGATCTCGAGGCTGGAGCTCGACGACGTGTACTGCCGCCACTTGCTGTAGTTCTGCACCCAGCCGCAGTAGCCGAGGATCTCCATGTACTTCTGGTAGTACTTGTCGGTTTCGCGGTTGACGTCGAACTCGGTGCGGGCGCCCATCTGCGCCAGCAGCTTCGTGCGCATGACGGCCGTGTAGTTGGCGTCACCCATCGCGTCGGGTGCCACGATCGTGTCCTGCGCGGCCGAGTTGCCGTTCGCCGGGGTGACCTTCGAGGTGCCGAAGGTGTCGCCGGTCGGCAGGTACACGCCGCGGCCGGGCCGGGATTGGGTGTCGACGTCGGCGAGCGGCAGGTTCTCCAGGTAGTCCACCGCGCGGTCGCGCTGCCCGGGGACGGCGTCGGCCGAGAGCGTGAAGGGGGCTTCCTTGGTGATCATCGGTTTCCTCGTTTCACTTGATCGGTGTGCGGTAGAGGTATTTCTCGACCCGGTCGCCGAGCGCTTTCGCGATCCGCTGCTGGATCGCGTCGTATCCGGCCTTCGTGGTGTCGATCGTGTATTTCGACAGCCGCAGGAATGCGTCGTCCACTTCGGCCCAGGGGCACGGCGCCAGCGGGTTGTCGACGCTCAGGTCGGATTTGAAGCGGTAGGCGACGGCGCCCAGCACGACGGACAGCACTCCCGGCCGCGGCGTCACGTCCGCCACCGCGCACAGCACGGCGACGTCCGCGCTCGCCACGGCCCCGAACCGCAGCGCGCCGCGCAGCGGGTAGTGCTCCGAGCGCACGGCGACCAGCGCCCGCTCGGTGTCCGCGGTGCCGTCCGGCAGGATCACGGCCAGGTCGAACGGGCTGCCCGACCGGGTCACGCGCTTCCAGGAACCCGCGTCGACGACCCACTCCGCACCGGTCTGGATCGTGTCGTCGAACGTCCTGAACCACTCATCGCTCTGCAGGCCGATGTTGTACTTCGCACCGGCGGCCAGCACCGCCAGCAGCAGCACGTTGTCGATCTGGCCGCGGTTTTCCGCCGGGACGGCGACGGTGTGCCGGACCGCCACCACGGACGCCACCACGGTCAGCGTTTCGCCATCGATTCCGGTGTTCGTCACGATTCACCAGCTCCTGACAATGGTCTTCGAACGTGACTGCCGGTGCGCACCAAGCCAACCGATGGTACCGAGGAAGCCACCCCGGATCGGGGCGATGACCTGAAGGTGTGGGAACGCGCGGAAACGGCGAAAAAACCCGCAGGGGTGAACCCGGGGAAACATTCAGGAAATCCCGGCGAAAATGCCGGAATGCGCGGGCCCGCCGTATCGGGCGAACGCGCTACGCCGGGACGGTGAACGGCCCGGCCTTCATGATCACGCACGGGAAGCCCGGCGGCGATCCGGGAACCGTTCGGCGGCGCCGCCCGCCCCGTCGGAGGGCGGCGCATCGCCGGCGTACGGGGTGTCCGCGGCATCGCACAATTGCCTCGACAGCCGGGCGCGCGGACCCAGGGGCGGGTGGACCGCCCCTTGGGAGCTTCACCTTCCGAGTGAATCGAACGGCCACACGCCTCAGGCGAAAACGTCCCGCCGCGCGGCGGCCCATTCCGCATACGTCGTCCCGGGACGGCCCAGCAGCTCTTCGACGACGCCGGTCGGCACCTGCGGGTGCCGCAGCGTCTCCTCGAAGCCGTCGAGCAGCCAGTCGACGGCCGTTTCCGGGACGCCGTAGCCGATCCACAGCGCGCGCTGCTCGTCGCGGGTCAGCTCGTGGAAGCGGATTTCCTTGCCCAGCACCGATCCCAGCGTCGCGACCTGCTCGCGCAGGCTGATCGCCTCCGGACCGCTGAGGACGTGCGTGGCGCCGACGTGCCCGTCCTCGACGCACACCCGGGCCGCCACCGCGGCGATGTCGCGCAGGTCGATGGGCGTCTGCGTGGCGTCGCCGTAGGCCATCCGGACCTCGCCGGCGCGGACCATGTCCGCCCAGTCCAGCGTGTTGTTCATGAACGCCCCGGGCCGCAGGAAGGTCCAGGCGAAACCGGCCTCCCGGACGGCCGCCTCGACGGCGCCGTACTCGTTGCCGCTCGACCCCTCGTGGCCGTCCCCGACGGTGCTGCCCGACAGCGCGACCACCCGCTCGACCCCGGCGTCGGCCGCCAGCTCGCAGAACCGCCGCACGGTCCGCGCCAGCGGCGCCAGGTAGACCGCCGAGACACCCTTGAGCGCCACCGGGAGCGTCGACGGCTTCGCCAGCGAGCCGACCACCACCTCGGCGTCCGGTGGCAGCTTCGCGCGTCCGGGGTCGACGGTCAGCGCGCGCACCGGCACCCCCGTGGCCAGCAGTTCGTCGACCACCAGGCGTCCCACGCTGCCGGTCGCGCCCGTCACCAAGATCGTCATCACAGTCCCCTCTCGTATGCCGTACGACATCGTACGGCATACGAGAAGAGCGTGGGTCAGGCACAGCCGGCGGCGTCCACCGCGAGCAGCGGGTCGTTCGCCGGCCGGGCGGTGATCGGCGTCGACTCCTGGACGCTCAGCGCGCCGTCGCGCAGGGTGTAGACCGTGCGCGTGCCCGAGTAGGTGAACCGGTCGGTCGGGCGGCTGACGTCGTCGTTCTCACTGGCCACCACGACGAACGCGCGGCCACCCTCGAAGGGCGTGCACGTGTAGCCGAGGTGCGCCGCGACGCCGCCACCCTCGGCGAACGAGAACGGCTGATCGTCCGGACCGACGACGGGGCTGAGATTGCGGCCGTCGAAGTGCAGCGCGGAGAAGAACGTCGTGTTGGCGCCGACCGACTGGGTCACGACCAGCTCGGCGCGGCCGTCGCCGTTGAGGTCGGTCACCCGCGGGGCCTCGATGCCGAACTGGCTGTCCAGCGGGAGGTGGATCGAGGTGTAGGTGCCGTTCACGGTGGCCGAGATCAGCTGGTCGTCCCCCGTCTGCCGCACGGTCACGACCTCGAGCTCGCCGTCGCCGTTCAGGTCGGCGACCGTGGTGACGGGGTCGGCGGGCGCAGCGAGCGCCGGTACGGCGGCGGCGAGGCCCAGCGCGGCGGCGACGCCGGTAACGGTGGCGGTGCGGACGATTCCGGTGCGGTTCATGAGATCTCCCTCCACCTTCCGGTGATCTTTTCACCGGAAGTGCTCTCGTGAAGAAAGACGCTCACGTCGACATCGGGTGCGCCGGGGGTGTGATGTGCCACACAAACGCAACCGGACCACGACGGAATGCCGGCACCCCGGATTTAGTCATATTTCTTGACTATCGCGAATCTTGACTGGGAGCCGAAGATGTCCGTCATCGAAATGACCACCTTCACCGTGAAGCCGGAGAACACGCGGGCGATGCTGGCCGCGCGGCCCGGCATGGTGGCGGCGTTCCGGGCCGACCGGCGCGGGTTCCGGTCCGCGCGCCTGGTCCGCGTCGACGAGAACACCTGGCTGGACTTCGTCGAGTGGACCGACGACACCGCCTGGGACGAGTCGAAGGCCAAGGGCGCGAACCTGCCCGCCATCGCCGCCTTCTTCGGCACCATCGACGGGCTCGTCGGCGCCGAGCGCGGCGTGCGCTACGACGACCCCGAGGACGCTCGCGTGCGCACCGTCGCCTACGGGCCCGAGCCGTCGCAGGTGGGCGAGCTGTACCTGCCCGAAGGCGACGGCCCCTTCCCCGTCGTGGCCCTGCTCCACGGCGGCTACTGGACGGCGCTCTGGGACCGCCGCCAGCTCACCGGTGTTGCCGACGACCTGGTCGCGCGCGGGTACGCGGTGTGGAACGTCGAGTACCGGCGGATCGGCGAGCCCGGCGGCGGCTGGCCCGGGACCTTCCTCGACGTCGCCGCCGCGGTCGACGCCCTGGACGGCATGGACCCCGCGCTCGACACGAGCCGCGTCGTGCTGCTCGGCCACTCGGCGGGCGGGCACCTCGCCGCGTGGGCGGCCCACCGCGAGACGCTC
>NZ_JAAGNB010001269.1:0-12439 GCF_010550475.1 Amycolatopsis sp. SID8362 | reverse complement strand
GAGCGCGCTCCCGGCGACGACCAGCGGCACGCGCGGGCCGTGCGTGCCGACCAGCCGTCCGGTGCGCGGCGACAGCACGAGGACCAGCAGCCCGACGGGCAGCAGGCACAACCCCGCGGACAGCGGCGTCAGGCCGCGGACGTCCTGGAGGTACTGGGTGGCGGTGAACAGGAAGATCCCGAACCCGCACAGCGCCAGCACCGCCATCACGATCGCCGAGCTGAAGGCGACACTGCGGAACAGGTGCAGCTCCAGCAGCGGGTCCGCGCGGCGCGGTTCGTGGACGAGCAGGCCGGCCACCCCGAGCGCGGCGAGCGCGAACAGGCCGAGGACCAGCGGCGACGTCCAGCCCAGCGGCCGCGACTCGATCAGCGCGTAGACGACGCTGCCGAGCACCACCAGCACGAGGAGCTGCCCGAGCGGGTCGAACCGGCGGGCGCGCGGCGCGCGGGACTCGGGCACGAACAGCGCGGTGGCCACGAGCGCGGCGGCGACGATCGGGACGTTGACCCAGAACACCGCGCGCCAGCCGAAGCCGTCGACGAGCGCGCCGCCGAGGATCGGCCCGAGTGCCAGCGCCAGCCCCGACATCGAGCCGAACACGCCGATCGCGCGGGCGCGTTCGGCCGGGTTGGGGAAGGTGGTGGCGACAATGGCCATCGCGACCGGGTTGAGCATGGTGCCGCCGGCCGCCTGCAGCGCGCGGGCCGCGATCAGCCAGCCGATGCCGGGCGCGAGGCTGCACAGCAGCGAACCGAGCCCGAACGCGGCGAGGCCGCACTGGAAGACCCGCTTGCGCCCGAACCGGTCGGCGGCCGACCCGGCGAGCACGAGGAACCCGGCCAGCACGAGCGTGTAGGCGTCGACTGTCCACTGCAGACCGGAGACGGACGCGCCGAGGTCGCGGCGGATCGCGGGCAGGGCGACGGTGACGATGGAGATGTCCATCACGACCACGACGATGCTGGCGCAGCAGACGGCCAGCACGAGCGCGGGGCGATGAGCGGTGCGAACGTTCATGCGATCGACGCTAGGATTTAGAGCGTGCTCGAAGTCAAACCGCCGATCCCCGCCGAGGGGCTGACGATCGCGGACGCGGCCCGCTACGCCGGGGTCAGCGCGCACACGCTGCGCTACTACGAACGCGCGGGCCTGGTGGTCACGAAGGTCGACCGCACGAGCGGCGGCCGCCGCCGCTACCACAAGCTCGACCTGGAGTGGATCAAGATCTGCACCAAGCTCCGGGCCACGGGCATGCCGATCAAGACGATCCGCCGCTACGCCGACCTGGTCGCCGCCGGCCGCGGCAACGAGCCGGAACGCCTGGCGCTGCTGGAGGAGCACCGCGCGGAGGTGCTGGCGAAGCTGGCCGAGCTGCAGGAGAACCTGCAGCTGATCGACCGCAAGATCGGCGTGTACCGGGGCCGCTTGGAAGCGGGCGACGCGGACGGGCTCTGGGCGCCCGGGCAGGCGTAGAACCACCCATCGGGGACGATTGACAGCAACCGCACAGCTTCCGCACAAGGCGGGACAACCTCACGGCGGCAGGGTGGAAGCCATGAACCCCACCTACGAAGGCCGCCCGCTGCCCCGGCCGCGTGACGAGGTCGTCGACCAGGGCCTCGGCTTCGACATCGTCACCCTGCTCAGCCGCCGCCGGGCGCTGCGGTTCCTCGGTCTCGGCGCGGCCGGTGCCGTGCTGACCGCCTGCGGGACGTCGGCCACCACGACGTCTTCTTCTTCGACAGCGACGACGGCTTCGGGCGAGATCCCGGACGAGACCGCGGGTCCGTACCCGGGCGACGGCTCCAACGGGCCCGACGTGCTGGAGCAGAGCGGCGTCGTCCGCTCGGACATCCGGTCCAGCTTCGGCACCGGCAGCGGCACCGCCGAAGGCGTCCCAATGACGCTCGAGCTGGTGGTCACGGACCTGGCCAAGGGCGGTTCGCCGTTCGCCGGGGTCGCCGTGTACGTCTGGCACTGCGACCGCGAAGGCCGGTATTCCCTTTACTCACAAGGGATCCAGAACGAGAACTAACTACGCGGCGTCCAGCTCGCCGGCGCCGACGGCCGCGTGCGCTACACCAGCGTCTTCCCCGCCTGCTACGACGGCCGCTGGCCGCACATCCACTTCGAGGTGTACCCGGACCAGGCGTCGATCACCGACAGCACGAAGGCGATCGCGACGTCCCAGGTCGCGCTGCCGCAGAACGCCTGCGAAGCGGTCTACGCACAGCCGGGGTACGAAGCGTCGGTGTCGAACCTCCAGAAGGTGAGCTTGAGCAGCGACAACGTCTTCGGCGACGACAGCGGCGCACTGCAGCTGGGGACAGTGACCGGCGACGTGACCGGCGGGTACACGGTGACGCTCAAGGTCGGCGTCGACACCACGACGACCCCGGCGGCAGGCGGCGGCCCGGGCGGACCGCCGCCGTCGCGTTAGCTGCCGGGCTTGAGCTCGTCGAACAGCTGCCGCAGCTGCTCGGGGATCTCGCCACCGAACACGCTCTCGATGAGAACCGACTCGTCGACGGGGTTCGCGCCGCGCGTGAACATCGCCTCCTCGTACTCGGCCAACGCCTCTTCGACGGGGTGCGCGGCCAGCGCCTGACCGAGTTCGGCGCCGTCGAGCATGGCCAGGTTGGCGCCTTCGCCGTTCGGCGCGGTGAGGTGCGCGGCGTCGCCGACGAGGGTCACCCCGGGCACGCGCTCCCACCCCACCCCGGCCGGCAGGGTGTGGTGCGGGCGCAGCACCGGCCCGGAATCGGCGTCGGTGAGCAGCGCGGTCAGTTCCGGGGCCCAGCCCTCGAACTCCGCCGCGATCCGGGCGGCCGCCGCGACGGGGTCGGCGAAGTCGACGGCGTCGAACCACTCCAGCGGCCGCTCGAGTTCGACGTAGGCGTGCAGGGTGTCGCCGCTTTCCCGGTGCGCGTTGATCCCCTGCCCCGGCGTGGGCCCGTTGACGAACATCGACCCGCCCCCGACCGCCTTCGCCACGGCGGCGTGCCGCGTGTCGGCGTCGAAGAGGTAGGTCTCCACGAAAGAAGTCCCGGCGTACTCGGGGGTTTCGGCGGTCAGCAGCGGGCGCACCCGCGACCAGGCGCCGTCCGCCCCGACGAGCACCGCGGTTTCGACGCTGGTCCCGTCGGCGAAGACCACCTGGTTCCCGGCCCGGACTTCCGTGACCTTGTGTCCCCAGTGGACGGTGCCCGGCGGCAGCGAGTCCAGCAGCATCCGCCGCAACTCGCCCCGCTGCACCTCGGGACGGCCGCCGGAACCGTCGTCGGCCTTGTCGAACAGGAGATTCCCGTTCGCGTCGAGGACGCGCATCGCTTGGCGGCCTTCGAGAATCAGGTCGCGGAACTCGGTCATGAGGCCCGCGGCCTCGACGGCGAGCTGGCCGTTGTAGTCGTGGATGTCGAGCATCCCGCCCTGCATCCGCGCCATCGGCGACGCTTCGGCTTCGTAGACGACGGCTTCGATCCCGTGGACGTGCAGCACGCGGGCGAGGGTGAGTCCCCCGAGCCCGGCGCCGATGATCGTGACTGGGGTGCGCATGGCGGCTCCTTCGGTCTCTGGAATTACGTTCCAGAGCTTGTCGGGGGTCGCTGGCAGGCGACGCACACGGCCCTGACAGGGGCCTGGCAAGCCGGTTCGACGTCGGCCGCGCGCAGCCTCTCCGGGTGAAATCGGCGTCGTCTACGGTAAAGGGCTGAACGGTGAGCACGGCGACGGCAGGGTGACGGGTGAAGGAACGCGAGTTGCGGCGCCGCTGCCGGCGGTTGCTGAACGAACTGGGCATCCGGCCCCCGCTCGACGTCGCCGAGTTGTGCCGCAGCGTCGGTGAGCAGCGGGGGCGGCCGATCCGGCTGATCGCGCACCGGATCCCGGTGCCGGGTCCGTTCGGCGCGTGGATCGCCACCGAGCGGGCCGACTACATCATCTACCAGCGGGACACGAGCAAAGCCCACCAGAGCCACATCATCCTGCACGAGCTGGGCCACATGCTGGCCGGGCACCACGCCACCGCGGAGGACGACAGCCTGGTCGCCGGCCTGACCCCGCCGGGACCGCCTCCGGACCTGACGCCCGAGCCGGTCCGGCGGGCGCTGCTGCGGACCTCCTACGACACCGACCACGAGCGGGAAGCCGAGACGGTCGCGACGATCATCCTGGAATGGGCGTCCGTGCTGGACCTGGTCGCGCCGGCGTCGTCGGACGAGGACACCGCGAAGCGGATCGAGAACGCGCTGGGCGAACGGCTGGGGTGGCTGTGAACAGCAAGATCGCACTGCTCGTCGTCCAAGGGGTCATCCTCTACCCCGCCCTGCTGTGGAAGCTCTACCAGCTCAGCCGGGCACCCGAGGACGTGGCGCGGTGGATGGTCACCGCCTGCCTCGCCTGCTTCGCGGCGTCGTTCCCGTTCGGGCTCCTGGCGGGGGACGTGAACCAGCCGGACCCCGGGGTCATCGTGCCGCTGCTGTTCCAGCACGTCTTCCTCTGCGGGCTCGTCTACTCCCTGATGTGCTTCTTCCTGTTCTCGGCCCTGCCGGCCGACCGGGCGCGACGGCGGGCGTGGCAGGAAGCCGTACCGCTGGGCACCACGATCCTGGTGATGGCGGCCGTGGCGGTGCTCATGCCCGGCGGCCCGCCCTCGACGTACCCGCGCGCCGGGGTCTCGGTCTTCTACCTCGCGGCCGACCTGTACCTGACGTACGGCATCGCGAGCGCGTGCTTCCTCGCGCGCCGCTACGCCCGGGGTGCCGCGCCCCGGCTGTCCCGCGGCCTGCTGATCGCGTCGGTCGGCTTCGCCTTCGGCGCGGTGGGCGGCGCGACGCTGGTCGCGGTCGTGCTGGTGCACTGGGCGGGCGCGGCGATCCCCGCACTGCTGGTGCAGGCCACGGTCTTCCTGGTGTTCCCGAGCGCGATCCTGCTGGTGATCGGCCTGTCCTACCCGGGCGTCGCCACCCGGCTGGCCGCGACCCGCGTGTGGTGGCGGCACCTGCTCACCTACCACCGCCTCGGTCCACTGTGGACACGCCTGCACGAGGCCTTCCCGGAGGACGCGCTGAGCCGCACCCCGCTGAGCCCGTGGCGCGACGCGCTGAGCGTGCTCGGCGTGCACCGCCGCTACTACCGGCGCGTCATCGAATGCCGGGACGGGCTGGTGCGGATCAGCCCGTACCTCGCCCACCTGCCGCACGACGGTCCGCTGGCCACGCGGCTCACCGAAGCGCTGCGCGCCCACGCCCGCCGCGAAGAGGTCCCGGATTCGGGGATGCCGGTCGCGGTCCCGGAAGGCGGCGGCCTGGACGACGACGTCCGGGAGCTGGTCGCGCTTTCGGAGTCGCTGCGGACGGTGGCCGCTTGAGGCTCATTCCGTCGGCGGCGCGCTCATCGCCGCCGCCAGGAACGTGATCGCCCAGCGCCGGGGCGCCTCGCCCGCGTCCGGGGCCGGGCAATCCGGGGTCGGCTGGTGGTGGACCTCGGCGCGGTCCACGGCCGCCACGGCGAGGATTCCCCGCAGGCGGAACCACAGCTCCTCCGGGGTGAGGCCGGGCAGCGCGCGCTCGAAGGCGGCCACGTAGCGGTCGCGGACCGCGTCCTCGGCCGAGCCCATCCAGGTGCGGACCTCCTCGGCCGGGTCGCCGAGGATCGTCATGATCAGCCGGGACGTCCGGGCACCGCCCTCGTCACCGGACGGCATCCCGTCGAACAGCGGGCCCACGAACGCCGCCACCAGGTCGGCGACCGGCGGGTCCTGGGTCCGGGCGAGCAGCCGGTCGAGACCGGCGATCTGCGCGGCGTTGATGGGCTCGATCGCGCGGCGGGCGACCGCCGCCAGGAGTTCCGCCTTCGAGCCGAAGTGGTAGCCGACGGCGGCGAGGTTCGCCCCGGCGAGGTCGGTGATCGCGCGGACCGAGGTGCCGTGGAAACCGCGCTCGCCGAAGAGGTGTTCGGCCGCGTCCAGGATCTGGGTGCGGGTGTCGGCCATGCGCGTACTATACAGACGTTCGATTCAAACGAACGTATGAAAGGGTCGCCATGAAGCTGCTCGTGTACGGCGCCGGGGTCACCGGCAGCCTGTTGTCCGCACGCCTGCACGACGCCGGGCACGACGTCTCGCTCCTCGCCCGCGGCGAACGCCTGGCCGCCCTGCGCCGGAACGGCGTGCAACTCGCCGAGGGGAGCAGCCCGGTGGTCCGGCGGGTACCGGTGCCGGTGGTCGAGCACCCGGACGGCGGGTACGACCTGATCGCCGTCCTCGTCCGCACCCACCAGGTGGACGCGGTCCTGCGGTCGCTCGCCGGCGTCGGCGGGGACGTGCTGTTCCTGCTCAACTGGGCGGCCGGCGCGGAGCCGCTGGGCGCGGTGATCGGCCACGAGCGGGTGCTGCTCGGCTTCCCCACCGACGGCGGCACGCGGGACGGCGACGTCGTCCGCTACCGCCCGGCCAGCCTCCTGACCCGCATGACCCCGATCCCGATCGGCGAACCCGGCGGCCGCGTCACCCCGCGCCTCGAACGAGTCGTGCGCACGTTCCGCAGCGCGGGGATCAGTGCCAAGGCCGAGCCGCGGATGGACGCCTGGCTCAAGACGCACGCCGCGTTCGCGGTGCCGCTCGAGCAGGCGGTGCACGCGGCGGGCGGCCCAGTGGCGCTGGCCGGCGATCCGGCCGCCGTCCGCGCGATGGTCCACGTCATGCGGCAGAACCTGGCCGCCCTGGCGACACCGCCGGTCCCCCGCGGGTTCGCCGCGGTGCGGACGCTGCCGGAAGGGGTGCTCGTGGCCTTGCTGCGACGCTTCTTGCGGAGCCCGACGGCCGGCTACAGCGGGCTCGCGAGCGCTTCGCCGGCGGCTACCGCCGAACTCGAGCGGATGGCCGAGCAGATGCGCGCTCAGGCGAAGTAGCGACGGTCAGCGAACGAGCCAGGGCGCGAGCAGCTTCTCCAGATCGGCATCCGACAGCGCCCACACCTCTCGAGCCTGAGCAACCCTGCCTTACGGTGGTCAACGTGGAGAGCGACGACGAAACCCGCCGCATCGAGTCGAGGAACGTCTCTTACCGGGTCCTGTCGATCCGGATGATCTGGTTCGCTTCCGCCGTGATCGTGGTTCTGGGAGTCGCGGTCGCGGTGTGGTTGCTGGCGGCTTTCGGCCACGGCGATGCGCAGGAGCGGAACCAGCTGGAAGCGATCAAGACCGCGGGCACCATCGTGGTCGGAACGGGCGGGGCGGCGGCCTTGCTGCTTGCCGCCCGTCGTCAGCGGAGCACCGAAATCGGCCTGAAGCAGAAGGACCTGGATCAGGCCGCGGCAGCCCGTACACATGCGCTCCAGGAGCAGATGGCCGACGACACCCGGCTGGACTCGGCGGAGCGACGACTCACCGAGCTGTACAGCAAGGCTGTCGACCAGCTGGGATCGGACCGGCTGGCGGTGCAACTCGGTGGGCTCTACGCCTTGGAGCGTCTCGGCCAGAGCAGCCCGGGCCAGCGGCAGACGATCGTCAACGTGCTCTGCGCCTACCTGCGCATGTTCACCGACGCGGCCGCCGACGTGGTCGAGAGCAGCGAAAACCACATCGCGCAGCAAGGGCGCGTCCGGCAGGCCGTCGGCGGAGTACTGACGGTTCACTTGCGTCCCGGCGCACCCGATGGCCGCTTCTGGCCGGACATCGATCTCGACCTCGCCGGCGCGAGCCTGCTCGGCTTCGACCTGAGCGGCTGCCAGGTGCGGTCGGCCGTCTTCCGGTCGGCGACCTTCGTGGGCACGGCGCGATTCGGCGACGCGACGTTCACCGATGCGTCCAGCTTCGCCTCGGCGAAGTTCACCGCCGAAGCGGATTTCACCGGAACCGGGTTCGGCAGCCGCGCGGATTTCACCTCGGCGAGCTTCGGCGGCGATGCGGTCTTCACGTCGGCGCGCTTCGACAACGGGCTCGAGTTCGACGGTGCGGTCTTCCTGACGCGCTCACGCTTCGACTCGGCCGGGTTCACGCTCGGCGAGGCGGCCACGATGCCGTTCGAAGAACTGCCGCCGAAGCTGGCGCGTCAGTTGACCGCACTGCCGGCACACGTTCCCTACGCCGAGATCGCAGCTCCCGAGCCAGGCTCCCTGCCGCTCGGCGTCGGCATCGACGGATCACCGGCCGTCTGGCGGCCTGAGGCCGACCCGCATTTCGTGGCGTTGATGGGACCGGAGTCCGGCAAGACGACGCTGCTGCGCACCATCCTCCGGGGCATCGTCGAGCAGTACACGCCGGCGCAGGCGGTGATCTTGCTGGTGGACTACCGTCGCACCTTGCTCCGTCACGTGGCCACGGAGCACCTTCTGGCCTATGCGGTGTCCAGTGCCCAGCTCAGCTCCATGCTCGAGGACGTCCGGGAATCGCTGCGACGGCGGCTTCCCGGACCCGACGTCACGCAGGAGCAGCTGAAGAACCGCAGCTGGTGGTCAGGGCCCGACCTGTACGTGGTCGTGGACGACGCCGAACTCGTCACGCCCGGCGAGGCCGACCCGCTCGAGCCTCTGCGCGAGTTCGTCCCACAGGCGAAGGACGTCGGGCTTCACCTGGTGATCGCCCGCCGCACGGAAGGAGCGGCGGGCGCGCTCAGGCACGGAGTGCTGAAGACGTTGGCCGACATCCAAGCCCCGGGCATCGTCGGCGACGGCGACTTCCGCGAGGGACCGCTGCTCTTCGGAGTTTGGCCATCGGCTTTGCTGCCGGGCCGCGTGACTTCCGTCAGCAGGCGCTCCGGCGGGGAACTGATTCAGCTCGCGTGGTCGGACGTCGACGCTCTCGAAGCCCCGCCCAGCACCGAATCCGGCGATCCGGAGACGGTCAGCGACTGAGCCACGGGGCCAGCAGCTTCTCCAGATCGGCGTCCGACAGCGCCCGCGGGCCGCCGTGGAACTCGTGCCACCGCGCCGCGTCGCAGGCGGCCGTGTACTCCACCTCGAACGCCCGCATCAACACGTACATGAACGTCACCGAGCTGAACCGCTCACCCAACAACGTCCGCGCGCCGCGCGCGACGTCCGTGGCACCGGTGAAGTCCGCGAGCCGAAGCTCCTCCGCAGCCGGATCCAACAGGCTGGGGGCATACATCACGACAAACACTCCATCATAGAAACGAAACTCAGCCTTCAGCCTTCAGCGGCCAGCTGACCACAGGCCGCGGCGATGTCCTGGCCACGGGTGTCCCGGACCGTGCACGCGACTCCGCCGGCGTTCACCAAGCGCACGAACTCCCGCTCCACCGGCTTCGGCGACGCGTCCCACTTCGACCCCGGCGTCGGGTTCAACGGGATCACGTTCACGTGCACCAGCTGCCCCAGGTGCTGCCGCAACCGGCGAGCCAGCAGCTCCGCCCGCCACGGCTGGTCGTTGATGTCCCGGATCAGCGCGTACTCGATCGACACCCGCCGCCCGGACGTGTCCGCGTAGTACCGCGCCGCCGACAGCACCTCGTCCACCGACCAGCGCTCGTTCACCGGCACCAGCGTGTCCCGCAGCTCGTCGTCCGGCGTGTGCAACGACACCGCCAGCCGCACCTGCATCTTCTCGTCCGCCAGCTTCCGGATCGCCGGCGCGAGCCCCACGGTCGACACCGTGACCGACCGCTGCCCGATCCCCAGCCCGCCCGGCGCCGGATCCGTGATCCGCCGGACCGCGGCCACCACGCGCTTGTAGTTCGCCAGCGGCTCGCCCATGCCCATGAAGACGATGTTCGACAGCCGCCCGGGGCCGCCCGGCATCGTGCCGTCGCGCATGACCGCCGCCGCCGAGCGGACCTGGTCGACGATCTCCGCCGTCGACAGGTTGCGGTCGAGGCCGCCCTGGCCGGTCGCGCAGAACGGGCAGGCCATGCCGCAGCCGGCCTGGCTCGAGATGCACAGCGTCGCGCGGTCCGGGTAGCGCATCAGGACGCTCTCCAGGAGCGTGCCGTCGTGCGCCCGCCACAGCGTCTTGCGCGTCGCGCCGCCGTCGGCCGCCAGCGCGCGGACCTCGGTCAGCAGCGTCGGCATCAACGACTCGACGAGCCGCGAACGGGACGCCGCAGGGATGTCGGTCATCTCCGCCGGGTCGACCGTCAGGCGGGAGAAGTAGTGGTTCGACAGCTGTTTCGCCCGGAACGGCTTCTCCCCCAGCTCGGCCACCGCTTCGGCGCGCTCGGCCAGCGTGAGGTCGGCGAGGTGGCGCGGCGGGAGGCCGCGCTTGGGGGCGTCGAAGACAAGGGGGAGGGCAGTCATAACCGGTCAAGTGTCCCACGCCCCCGAAACCGCCGCCCCGCCCGTCCCGGCCAGGTGTCCGCCGGGTCACACCCGGGCCGGGGGCTCGGTAGCCTCGCGGCATGAATCCGGGGGAAAGCGAATACGCCGCCATCGCCGCGGCGATGGCCGAAAACCTGCGCACGGGGGCGGGGGCCGGGTGGACGACCGCCACGCTCCAGCTGCGGCACACCGGCGGGGCCGTCTCGTGCACGGCGTGGAGCGACGTGCGGGACTGCCTTCGCGTCGACTACACGTCGATCGCGCGGCGGCTGTTCGAGCTGCCGCCCGCCGTGCTGGAAGTGCGGCTCGACGTCGCGGGCGCCTACCGCTTCACCGCCCGGCCGGACGTCACGGCCGTCTCGCCGGGGCAGCTCGTCTTCGACCCGGACTTCCGCTATCCCGGGCACCCCTTGCCGGGGCTGCCGCGCCCCGCCGCCGCCGAACCGACCGGCGCGCCGACGGATCCCCGGGTGCGCGCCGAGATCTTCCGGCTCACCGCCGAGTACGCGGAGGCCTACGCCCGCATCAAGGGCGCGGCTCCCCCGTGGCCCGCCGGGAAGACCGAAGCGGAGCTGGCCGCCGCCGAGGCGCGCATGGGCGTCCGGCTGCCCGAGGACCTGCGGGCGCTGTACCTGGTGGCGGACGGCGATCCCCAGGAGACCGGCCTGCTCGGGCCGTACTCCCACGACCCGCTGGACCACGTCGTCGCCAACTACCTCGAGGGCGAACCCGGTTCCTACGGCTGGGAAGACGGGCTGGACGACGACGGCGTCGTGTTCGAGACCGTGCCCTTCGGCCACGTGAAACGCCTGTCGCGCAACGACTGGTGGATCACCTTCGGCGGGGACCGGGCGATGAACTACGTCGCGGTGGACGTCGACCCCGCCGCGCGGGGGCACGCGGGCCAGGTCCTCGAGTACGGCCGCGACATCTACGGCCCGCTGCGCTACGTGGCAACGTCGGTCACCGCCATGCTGACCGAAGTCCTGACCGCCCTGCGGGCCGGGCGCTTCGAGGACCCGGGCGAGCAGTACCTGATCGCGGAGACGGAACTCCGCGAAGCCGCCGAGCGGTCGTACAACGAGGTGATCTCGAAGGCGGCCGAGCTGGACCTGCCGTCGGTGGTGGCCGAGCTGCCCGGCCGGGAGCTGGTGCAGGAGGTCTACCTGAACGACGCCGCCGACGTCGACCTGGCCGTGTTCGGCCCGCTGACGGCGCTGCGGCGGCTGAGCGTCAACCGCGCCACCGCCGTCACCGCGTCGATCGGCGGGCTCGCCGCGCTGGAGTCGGCGGAGATCGAGGCCGAGAGCGTCGACCTCGCCGGGCTCGCCGCGCACCCGGTGCTGTGGGACCTGCGGCTCGAAGGCGTCCAAGAGCCGCTCGACCTGGGAGTACTGCGCACGCTGCCGCGGCTGACGAGGCTGCACCTCGCCGGCTCGGCGGTGCCGGACCTCGGCCAGGTCGCCGATCTCCCCGGCCTGCGCGTGCTCGGGCTCGACGCCGGGCAGGTCCGCCGGCTGCTCGACCTCGGCCGGCCGCTGCCCCGCCTCGCGGCGCTGTTCGTCTCCGGGCGGACGACGCTGCCGGAGATGGCCGAGCTGCGCACCGCGTTCGCCGGCGACCAGCACAGCCCGGTGACGGAGTTCTCGGCCGTGCTGCCCTGAAGACTCCCCCGGTCACGGCGTCCCTTGCGCCGCGACCAGCCGCGTCATGTGCGGTGACGGGCGCACGCCCAGCTCGCGGTGCAGCAACGCGCGGTAGTGCTGGTAGTGCCGCAGCGCCGAGCCGGCGTTGCCCTGGGCGAGGTGGGCCGCGATCACCGTGCGGTGAGCGCTTTCCCGGACCGGGTCGATGCCGATCGCGGTGAACGCCGCTTCCAGCGCGGCCAGGTGCGCGCCTGCCGTGATCAGGCGCTGGGCGACGGCCTCCAGCGCGTGCAGGCGGACCTGCTCCCAGCGCTGGCGTTCCGGGGCCAGCCAGTCCTCGGTCCAGTCGGGGAGCAGGTCGCGGGAGAGCGCGTCGACGAGCCCGTCCGGCGCCGGGCGGGCCGAAGCGCCGACGACGTGGTGGGCCGCTTCGAGCGCGCCGCGGAAGTCGACCGGGAGGGCCGGGGCCAGCCGCAGGTGGTCGACCGGCGTCTCGACGACCGGGGCGGCCGTGGA
>NZ_JAAGNB010001216.1:0-8915 GCF_010550475.1 Amycolatopsis sp. SID8362 | reverse complement strand
GGCTGGGTGCGGGGTATGGCACCGGCCGCCGTCGCCGACGCGGTCGCCCGGGTGATCGGCACTTCGGTGGCGTCGCAGGAGTCCGTCGTGGCCGCGTTCGCGCTGGCCGAGGCCATGGGCGACGACCCGCCGTCGGCGCTGCGGCTGGCCGCCGGACTGGGTGGCGACACCGACACCGTGGCCGCGATCTGCGGAGCGATGCTCGGGGCCGCGCACGGCGTCGACGCCTTCCGCCCCGACGTCGTCGAGACCGTGCTGAGCGTGAACCGCCTGGAGTTCGGTCCGCTCGTCGACGAGCTGCTCAAGCTGCGCCGTCGATGACCGGCCGGCTGGTGCACACCGGGCAGGTCGTCCTCGACCTGGTCATGGCGGTGCCGGCCCCGCCCCCGCCCGGCGGCGACGTCATGGCGACTTCGACGAACCTCTTGCCCGGCGGCGGGTTCAACGTGATGGCCGCGGCCGCGCGGTCCGGTGCGCGGGTGCTCTACGCGGGCACGCACGGCACCGGCGTGCTGGGCGACCTCGCGCGCGCCGCGCTGGCCGCCGAGGGCGTCGAACTGGCCCACGAACCGACGCCGGGGCTGGACACCGGCGTCGTCGTCGCGCTGGTCGACGCGAGCGGCGAGCGCACGTTCGCGACCGGCACCGGCGCCGAAGGACAGCTGGAGCCCGGATTGCTCGAGCGAGTCCTACTAAGTGATGACGACGTGGTGTACGTGACTGGCTACAGTTTGTTGCACGAGATCAATCGCAGGGCTCTCGTCGGGTGGCTGCCCAAGCTGCCCGGCTCGAGGATCCTGTTCGACCCCGGCCCGCTGGTGGCCGAAATCAACCCTGGAGACCTCCATGACGTTCTGTCCATTGTAGACATCGTGAGCTGCACCGCCCGCGAAGCCGACGTGCTCGGCGAGCTTCCCGACGTCGCCGTGGTCCGCGAAGGCGCGAAGGGCTGCCTCGTGCACAAGCACGGCCGGACCACCGAGGTCCCCGGCCTCGCCGTCGACGCGGTGGACACCAACGGCGCCGGCGACACGCACTGCGGCGTCCTGGCCGCGGAGCTGCTGCGCGGCAGTACCCTCCTCGACGCCGCCGTGCGCGCCAACGCGGCGGCCGCGCTTTCGGTGACCCGCCGCGGCCCGGCGACGGCACCGAGCCGGGCGGAGATCGACCACTGGGTGGAGGCCATGAAATGAGCGGTACCCGCAGGCTCGAGGTGGAGACCAACGGCCTCGACGTGATCGACGACGCCGAGCGGCGCGGCAGGCCGCGGCAGCTGTTCTGGCCGTGGTTCGGCGCGAACGTGTCGGTGCTGGGGCTGAGCTACGGCTCGTTCACCCTCGGCTTCGGCATCTCGTTCTGGCAGGCGCTGGTCGCCGGCGTGGTCGGCATCCTGTTCTCGTTCCTGCTGTGCGGGTTCATCGCGATCGCCGGCAAGCGCGGGTCGGCGCCGACGATGCTGCTCTCGCGAGCGGCGTTCGGCGTCCGCGGCAACCGGCTGCCGTCGGCGATTTCGTGGCTGCTGACGGTCGGCTGGGAAACCGTGCTGACGGCGTTGGCGACACTGGCGACGGCGACCGTGTTCGACCGCCTCGGCTGGGGCGGCGGCACGGTGACGAAGGTGGTCGCGCTGGTGGTCGTCGCCGCGCTGACCGTCGCCGCCGGCGTGCTGGGCTTCGACGCGATCATGAAGCTGCAGACGTGGATCACGGCGATCACCGGCGTGCTCACGGTCGTCTACGTGGTCCTCGTGGCGGGCGACGTGCACTGGGAAGCGGTCAGCGCGCTGCCGTCCGGCTCGGCGCAGCAGTGGATGGGCGCCCTGGTGTTCCTGATGACCGGCTTCGGCCTCGGCTGGGTCAACGCGGCGGCGGACTACTCGCGCTACCTCCCGCGCTCGTCGTCGAGCCGGGGCGTGGTCGGCTGGACGACGTTCGGCGCGTCGGTGGCGCCGCTGGTACTGCTGGTGTTCGGGCTGCTGCTGGCAGGATCGTCGCCGGACCTGAACAAGGCGATCGCCGCGGACCCGATCGGCGCGCTGACGACGTTGCTGCCGCTGTGGTTCCTGGTGCCGTTCGCGATCGTCGCGGTGCTCGGCCTGGTCGGCGGCGCGGTGCTGGACATCTACTCGTCGGGCCTCGCGCTGCTGTCGGCCGGTCTGCGCGTCCCCCGCCCGGTGGCGGCGCTCGTCGACGGCGTGCTGATGGTGCTGGGCACGGTCTACATCGTGTTCTTCGGCGGCGAGTTCCTCGGCCAGTTCCAGGGTTTCCTGGTCACGCTGGGCGTCCCGGTGGCGGCCTGGTGCGGCGTGATGCTCGCGGACGTCCTGCTGCGCCGACGCGACTACGCCGAGCCGGAACTGTTCGACCCGGCGGGCCGCTACGGCGACGTCCGCGTCGGCCCGATCGCACTGGTCCTGGCGGCGACCGCGCTCGGCTGGGGCCTGGTGACGAACACGTCCGCGGACTGGCTGAAGTGGCAGGGCTACCTGCTGGAGCCGTTCGGCCTCGGCGGCCGCGAAGGAGCCTGGGCCTTCGCGAACCTCGGCGTACTGCTCGCACTGGCCCTCGGCTTCCTGGTCACGTTGCTGACGCGGCATCGAGTCCGCGCGCAGGAGGCGGCGTGAAAGCGATCCTGGCGGTCATCGACCTGCAGAACGTCTTCGCCGATCCGGCCAGCGAGTGGTTCACCCCACGCTTCGCGTCGGTGGTGCCGCAGATCCGCCGCTTGGTGACGGCGTTCGGCGACGACGTCGTGTTCACCCGGTTCGTCGCACCTTCGCGACCGGAAGGGGCGTGGAAGCAGTACTACGAGCAGTGGCCCTTCGCCCTGCAGCCACCGGACGCCCCGCTGTACCAAGTGATCCCGGACTTCCACCCGAAGTCCACAGTGGACGCGACAACATTCGGCAAGTGGACCCCCCGCCTGGCCACCCGCGTCGGCGGCGCCCGCCTGGTACTGGCAGGCGTATCGACGGACTGCTGCGTCCTGTCGACAGCCCTGGCCGCAGCGGACGCGGGCGTCTCGGTGACCGTGGTGTCCGACGCCTGCGCGGGCGTGGACGACGAGAGCCACGCGAAGGCGCTGGACATCATGAGGCTGTACGGCCCGCTGGTGAAGGTGGCCACGACGGAGGAGGTGCTGGGCTAACGTTGACTCGGTGAGCCTCGAAGCCTCTGCGATCGCGTTGACGACTGCGGTGGTGAAGGCCGCCGCGAAGGTGTGGCTCGGCGACCGCGCGATCGCCGCCGACGCGACCGCGAAGGTGTTCGACCTGCTGGAGAAGCAGGTCACCGGCCTCAACGACCGCCGCAAGCTCCGGCTGCTGTTCACCAACTTGGAATCCCGGGTAGCGGACCGGCTGCTGCCGTTCATCGACGTAGAGTTCCGCGCGCTGCCGGAGCACGAGCGGGCCGCGGCGGTGGACGCGGTGCGCGATACGTTCGACCGCGCGGCCCTGACCGACGACGACCTGTTCGCGACCGACCTCGACGCGGCGTTCCTGTACCGCTACCTGCGCCGGACCGTCCCCGGCGTCACGACGCTCCTCCCCGCCGACGGAACCGAGCTCTACCAGCGAGTGCTCCGGGAATGCTGTGCGTACCTGGTGCAGGTGACGAGCACCTTGCCCCGATTCCAACCCGGCGCGCTGGTGGAGGTGCTCCGCCGCGAGACGGAAATCCTCGAAACGGTCCGGAACGTCCTGGCCGCGTTGCCCGAACGCCGGCACCCGGACGACTTCGCTGCTGACTTCCGCCGCCAGGTGGTCACGGCGCTCGACCGCATGGCCCTGTACGGCGCGGGCCTGACCGACGCGACCCGGCTGTACCCGCTGTCGGTCGCCTACCTGAGCCTGAGCGTCACTTCGGACGAGGACGCCGCGGCCGGCGACCGGATCGAGCACGTCCTGCCCCGGACGTCGCGGATCCTCCTGCGCGGCGAAGCGGGTTCCGGCAAGACGACGCTCCTGCAGTGGCTGGCCGTCCAGTGCGCGAGCCGCCGTCTGCGAGACGTCGACGGCTGGGACGACCTGGAACCGTTCTTGGTGCGGCTGCGGCGGTTCAGCCACGCCCCGCTGCCGGCCCCGGAGCGCTTCCTCGACGAAATCGGCAGGCACATCGCCGACGAGATGCCGGCCGGCTGGGTGCAGCAGCGCCTGCGCCGGGGTCGGGGCGTCCTGCTCGTCGACGGCCTCGACGAGGTCCCGGACGACCGGCGCCGCGAAGTGCGCGACTGGCTCCGCGAACTCGTCGTAGCGTTCCCGCGCGCCCGTTTCGTGGTGACCACCCGCCCGGCGGCGGTAGCCCCCGCCTGGCTCCGCAACGAAGGTTTCACCGAGGTGCGGCTCCAGCCGATGACGCGCCGCGACGTCCGGACGTTCGTGACCCGCTGGCACGCGGCCTTCCCGGGCGAAACCCTCGACGACGAGCGCGACGCCTTGCTCGCGGCCATCGGCGCCCGCAGCGCGTTGAGACGGCTCGCCGAGAACCCGTTGCTGTGCGCGCTCTTGTGCGCCCTGCACCACGAAGGCAACGGTCGCCTGCCGGACAACCGCATGGAGCTTTATGACATCGCACTGCGCATGCTGCTGGACAGCCGCGACGTCGAGCGGCGGATCGAAGCCACCGTCCGGTTTTCGCTGACCGAAAAACTGGTGCTGCTCCGGCACCTCGCGTACTGGCTGGTCCGCAACGGCCACACGGACGCCACCGCCGGCGACACCGAACGCCGGATCGCGGCGAAGCTCCGTTCGATGGGCCAGATCGATGTCACCCCGCGAACGGTGTTCCGCCACCTCCTCGACCGCGGCGGCGTACTGCGCGAACCAGTCCCGGGCCGCGTCGACTTCGTCCACCGCACGTTCCAGGAGTACCTGGCCGCACAAGCCGCGATCGAAGAGGACGACATCGGCGTCCTGACGGCGAACGCCCACCTGGACGAGTGGCGCGAGGTGGTGGTGCTGGCCACGGGCCACGCCCATCCCGCGCAGCGCGAGCTCCTGCTGGAGGGAATCCTCAACTGGGACGGGGACGAGAAGCAGCGGCTGAAGCTCGATCTGGTCGCGTTGGCGTGCTTGGAAACCTCACCGGAGTTGAGCGAGCGGCTGCGCAATGAGATCGAGGACCGGGCGAGCACGTTGATCCCGCCCACGAGCTTCGAGCAGGCGGAAGCGCTGGCTGCCACGGGCGAATTCGTGCTGGACCTCCTCGCCGACTGTGAGCCCGCGAACCCCGACTCCGCGGCGGCGACCGTCCGCGCGATCGCGTTGATCGGCGGCCAGGGGGCGTTGGAGCTGCTGACCCGCTACCACGACTCGCAGGAAACGGCCGTGGTCGAAGAACTGGTCGAGGCCTGGAGCCGGTTCGAACCGGGCGAATTCGCCGAACGCGTCTTGGCCGGCCTGCCGGTCAGTTACCTGTTCGTGGGCGATCCGGCCGAACTCACAGGCCTGGAGCATGTGCGGCACCTCGCGTACCTCGACTGCTGGTTCGAAGAGCCGCACGGTGACCTCGGCTTCGCCCGCAAGCTGCCCGGGCTCAAGGGGCTCGAGGTCGGCGATCCTGCCGGGTTCGACGTGCGAACGCTGGTGGGCACCTCGCTGGAACGCATCACCTTCACGGGCCACACACCCGGATCGACGGACATCGGGCCACTCGCCGAGATCCCCACCCTGCGCTCGATCCTCGTCGAAGTCCGGTCGCACGGGTGGGCGCGGCTGGGCGCGCTGCCCCACCTCGAGTACCTCAAGCTGACCGACGTCGAAGACGTTGCCCAACTGGCGGAGCTGGCCGCGGTGCCGCACTTGCCCGGCCTGTACCTGGACGGGGCTCCCGGGCTCGATGACCTGCACGCCCTGACCTTTTTCGACAGCCCGAAAGTGCTTGGTTTCCGGAACTGCCCTCGGCTCCGCAACGTCGACGCCCTCGCCGGGTGGGCCGGCAGCCTGACCCGGCTCAGCTTCGACAGTTGTCCTGAACTAGACCTCGCGGTGCTCCCTTCGCTCGCCGAACTCCGGGTGTTGCAGCTCGTGGACACCCCGTTTCCGGACTTCCGGCTACTGGCCGGCCTCGGCGAGTTGCGGCAGCTGAGCTTGCACGGTCCCGACGAGATCGACCTGACTCCCCTCGCCGGGCTGGACCTCGAGCTGCGCGTGACCGACGACGTCCGGCTGATCGGTGAGGAACTTCTGGGTTCGGGAAGCCGCGTCGAACGGCTCTGGCGGCCGCAAGCAGTAGATTCGGCCCCGTGATCGACCACATCAGCATCCCCACCGAGGCCGGAACCTTCGACGCCATCGCCGCCGGGCCCGAGGACGGGCGGCCCGTGTTGCTGCTGCACGGCTTCCCCGAAGCCGCGACCGAGTGGGAGCACCAGGTCGCCACGCTCGGGGTGCTCGGGTTCCGGGCCGTCGCGCCCGACCAGCGGGGTTACTCGCCCGGGGTGCGGCCGGAGCAGGCCTCCGACTACTCCATCGACCACCTCGTCGAAGACGTCGTCACGATCGCGAAGGCCCTGGGCTGGGAGCGGTTCGACCTCGTCGGGCACGACTGGGGTGGCGCCGTCGCGTGGTGGACCGCCGACGCGCACCCCGATCGGCTGCGCAGCCTCGCCGTCGTCTCCACTCCGCACCCCGCCGCGCTCGCCGAGGCCATGAAGACCGATGAGGACCAGCACCTGCGCACGCGGTACATGACCGAGTGGCGGCAGACGCGCGTCACCGAGCGCCGCATGCTGGAGAACGACGGCCGCGCGCTGCGGGACATGTTCGAGCGGCGGGTGTCGCCCTCGAAGGTCGACGACTACGTGCGGCGGCTGGCCGAACCGGGGGCGCTCACCGCGGCGCTCAACTGGTACCGGGCGGGGCGACCCGGCGGGAAGATCGGGAAGATCGCCGTGCCGACGCTGTACGTCTGGAGCACCGAGGACGTCTCCTTCGGCTCGACGGCCGCGCTCGACACCGCGAACTGGGTCACCGGGCCGTACCGCTTCGAGATGCTCGAGGACGTCACGCACTGGGTGCCGGAAGAGGCGCCGGAGGCCGTCACCTCGCTGCTCGTCGAACACCTCAACGCGCGGTAACCGCCCGTCACCCCGCCGGGCGGATCGCGGGTAACCCACCCACCTCGCGGTACGGCCGGTTCGGCGCATTCGTGTTCACTGGGGCTCGTGGATACCGCGACCGAACCCGAGACCGAGCAGGTCGTCTTCGTCACCGAAGACGGCGTGCCCACCGGCGAAACCGGCCCGAAGCTGGCCAGCCACCACGAGCACACCCGGTTGCACCTGGCCTTCTCGTGCTACGTCCTGCGCCGCGGCGACGACGCCCTGCTGATCACCCAGCGCGCCTTGGAGAAGCGGGTCTGGCCGGGGGTCTGGACCAACAGCGTCTGCGGTCACCCCGCGCCCGGCGAGTCGCTCGAAGCCGCCGTCGGCCGGCGGGCGGCCTACGAGCTCGGGCTGCCGTCGTTGTCCGGGCTGCGCTGCGTGCTGCCGAACTACCGCTACCGGACGCCGCCGTTCCAGGGGATCGTCGAGAATGAGTTCTGCCCGGTGTTCGTCGCGTGGGCCGACGACGAGCCGTCCCCGAACCCGGTCGAGGTCGGCGACTGGCGCTGGGTCGCCTGGACCGACTACACCGAGCTACTGAACGACGTCACGGCCAATGTGAGCTACTGGGCCAAAGATCAGTTCGCGCAGCTCAAGGGCATCGAGCCGTTCTCCGGACTCTGAGCTGTCAACTCCGCAGAGTCACCATCGCTGTCCCGTTTGAGCGAAATTCACCTTCGTCCGCACCGACGCCTCAAGAGTGGCCTCCGCCGCGACGACAACCAATGCGTGGTGGAGGTGGGCATGGTCGCCGAGGGTGAAGGCGCGCTGAGCCGGCCCGGTCGCCCCCGGCCGCCGGACCTGCTCCGCCTGCACGAAGCCATCGCCGGCCTCTTCGCGACCCAAGGCGATTGGCGGCGCGCGTACCAGCACCTGCGGTCCGCGCTGGACATCGCCCGCGACGGCAGCCTGCGCGACGCGCTGACGTCGAGCTACAACCGCCGCTACCTCGACGAGCGGCTCTACGGACCGTTCACCGACCGTCCCCCACTCGGGATCGCACTGGTCGATCTGGACCGCTTCAAGCGCGTGAACGACACGTACGGTCACCTCGTCGGCGACCGCGTCCTCCGCCGGGTCGCCGACCTGCTGCAGGAGGAACTGCCCCCAGAGGGTTTCTGCGCCCGCTACGGCGGCGAGGAGTTCGTGCTGTGGCTGCCGGGCGTCGACGCGGGCCAGGCGATCCGCATCGTCGACGCGGCCCGGGCGCGCGTGGCCCGTCATCCCTGGTCAGAACTCCAGCCGGGCCTGCACGTGACGATCAGCGCCGGGCTCGCGCACGAGGCCGGGACGCCGTCGTCCCCCGAACGCCAGCTGCGAAGCGCCGACAGCCTCCTTTATGCGGCGAAACGCGCGGGCCGCAACAAAGTGGCCTATCACGACGCGGAAAGCACGCAGTTAATAACCCACTCTGAGTAACGTAAACGCGGCATTACTCCGGATTGCCGATGCGGTGCTTCACCCGTTTGTCGACGCCGACCGGCCGTTCGTCGACTCAAGGTGAAGAAATTTCCGGGAGGGTGTCGTCACGAACGGGTGGTATCCGTACGATAACGAAAACCTCCGGGGGAACGATCACCTCCTGCGGGGGAGGACGTCCTAGTCGAGATCGTGCGGAAGGAGACCGAGTGCCGGACGAGCACGACAGCCCGGGAACCGGTCGCCGCACCGAGGGTCCGGCGCGGCCCCGGACGGGTAGACGCAGGTCGATGGAGGACCAGGGCGGCATCAGCGTCTCGGACGTCGTCGCGAGGACCACCGGCGTGCGGCCGGCCCCGCCCCGCGAGCCCGGCCGCCGGGCCGCCGACCCG
>NZ_JAAGNB010001161.1:0-17065 GCF_010550475.1 Amycolatopsis sp. SID8362 | reverse complement strand
CCGCGCCCGGCCGCGACCCGGTGGCCCTCGCGCGGTGCGTCGAGGGCCTGCGCCGGGAGCCGTTCGCCCCGCGGGTCGGCACGCTCACCGTGCCGACGCGGTTCGTCGCGGGCCGGGACGACCCGGTCAGCCAGGGCATCGAGACCCTCGTCCCGCTGGTGCCGGGCAGCGAACTCCTCCTCGTCCCCGGCGACCACGGCGGCGCCCTGCGCGGCACCCCCTTCCGCACCGCCGCCCTCACCTTCCTCGACCCCGAGGGCGGCACTTTCACGTGAAAGTGCCGCCCTCGGGGTGTCACCAGGAGCCGTCGGGGTTGACGTCGTGGTCGAGGTGGAGGTGGGCGAGGGCCGCGCGGATCTCCTGGCCGTGCTCGCGGGCCAGGAGGAGCGTGCCGAGGTTGTCGGTCAGCTGGTCGGCGCGGCTCACTCCGAACAGGACGTTCGCGACCGGTTCGTACGCCAGGCAGAACGCGAGGGCCAGCTGGGCGCGGGTGGCGCCGAAGCCCGCCGCGATACGGCCGATCTCGGCGGAAGCGTCCACGATGGACGTTCGGATGCCGCCAACGTCCGCGCCGATCTTCCGCGTCGGTGCGGAGTTGCCGAGCAGGACCCCGCCTTCGAAGACGTCGGAAGCCTGCAACGCCAGGCGTCCGCTCGCGAAGTGCTTCCGGTAGGGCTCGCCCTCGGCCATCGAACGGCGGGCGATCGAGTACTTCAGCTGCGCGAACTCCGGCCCCGGCAAGCCTTCCCGGTCGGCGAACGCCAGCGCGAGGTCCAGGTCAGCCGCGAGCCAGTTGTTCACGCCCCAGCCGCCGATCCGCCCGGCCCGCACCAGCTCCGCGACCTCAGTGACGACGCGGGGGATGTCCGGACGTTCGCGGTAGTCCCCCACCACGACGAGGTCGGCGTGGTCGGTGCCGATGCGGCCCAGCGACGTCTCGAGCTGCCGCGCGAAGCCGCTGCGCGGGTAGTCCCACAGCCAGAGCTTGCCGCACAGCACGTAGTCCTCGCGGGCGATCCCGGCCTCGCGCACCGCCTCGCCGAACAGGATGTCGGTGCGGGAGTTCTCGGCGTGCGGGCCGAAGTCGTAGTGGGCGACGTCGAACAACGTGACGCCGGCGTCGAGCGCCGTCTTGAGCAGGCGGACGGCGTCGCCGAAGTCCATTCGGTCCCAGGTGTTCCAGGAGCCGAGACCGAAGGCGGATCTTCCGAGCACGGGTTTTCCTTTCGCCGCAGCACATCTTTCATCTACGATTGTAGAATGAAAACACGGGTTGTGGTGGTCACCGGCGGCGCGAGCGGGATCGGCCGGGGCGTCGCCGAAGCTTTTCTCACGGCGGGCGACCGCGTCGTCGTCGCCGATGCCGACGTGCGGGCGGCACACGACGTCGGCCGGGAAATCGGCGCGGAGCACGTCGAGCTGGACATCGCGGACCCGGCATCGGTCGACGCGGCGGTCTCACTCGTCGCGGACCGGTTCGGGCCCGTGGACGTGCTGGTCAACAACGCCGGACTGGCGGGCGGCGGTGGCCGGCTGACCGGCTTGCCGCTCGAAGTCCTCGACCGGTGCCTGAGAGTCAACTTCCGGGGAACATTCCTGATGACCCGCGCGTTCGGCGCCCACATGGTCGCGGCGGGCACGCGCGGCGCGATCGTGAACGTCTCTTCCATCGGCGCGCGGCAGCCGACCCCGGGCCTCGGGCACTACGAAGCCACCAAAGCGGCGGTCGACGCGCTGACCCGGTCCGCGGCCCTGGAGCTGGCGCCGCACGGGATCCGGGTCAACGCCGTCGCGCCCGGCCCGGTGCTGACGCCGATGACGGCCGGGTTCGCCGCGGACCCCGCCGCCCGCGCGGCCTGGGAGGCCCGGATCCCGCTGGGCCGCATCGCCGCCGTCGAAGACGTGGTGCCGTCGGTGGTCTTCCTGGCTTCGCCCACCGCCGGGCACATCACCGGGGTGAGCCTGGCGGTGGACGGCGGCCAGCTGCTGACCTGACTATCCCTTGTGGACGATCCGCCCGCCGGTCACCGTCAGCTCGACGGTGACCGACGGCAGATCCGCCAACTCCACGCCCAGCGGATCCGCCCCCAGCACACAGAAATCGGCCACCATGCCGGGCGCGAGAGCCCCCTTCCAGGCAGCGGATCCATCCTGGACCGCGGCCTCGGTCGTGTAGCACCGAAGCAGCCGCGCGGTCAGCTCCGGCGTGACGCCGCGCGCGCCCAGCAACTCCCCCGCCGCCGCGAGGTGGACGCGCCAGTCCGGCGTGACGACCGGTGCGTCACTGCTCAGCGTGAGCCTTACGCCGAGGTCCAGGATTTCCCGCAGCGGCCACGCTTTCGCGGCGACGTCGGCGCCGAGTGCGGTGGCGACCATCGGCCGCATGGCGGTCGCGATGGCAGGCTGCGTGGTCAGACCGACGCCGCGCTCGGCCATCCGCCGCAGCTGCGCCGGGGTGACGAGGTCGCCGTGCACGAGGTGGTCGCCTTCCCGCAGTTCCGTGAGCGCGGTTTCGATGCTGCGTTCGCCGGTCGCGTGCACGCCGACGACCAAACCGGCTTCGTGCGCCAGGGAGATCATCGCCGCCAGGTTGGCCGCGCGTTCGCCGTCGCCGGGACCGTCGACGAGCAGCGCGCCGTGACTGCCGTCGGCGTAGCAGTGGTGGGTCCACGCGGTGCGCATCGGCGGGATGCCGTCGGCGAAGATCTTGACGCCGGGGACGGCCAGCCACTCCGGGTCCGCGGCCGGCACCGGCGTGGCGAGCCCGCGGGCGAAGTCCGGCAGCGAGCTGGCGCCGTCGAGGAGGCCGAACAGGCGCAGCACGGTGACCCGCGCCCGCAGGCGGCCTTCGCGGTGCAGGTTCGCGTACTCCGCCAGGACTTCGGCCGAAAAGCACCCCGTTTCGCCGGGGCCGAGGCCGGGTTCGGTGTAGCTGGTGATGCCGAGCGCCGCGCAGACGTCGCCGGCGCGCAGGATCGCCGTCCGCCGGTCTTCGGCGGTGACCACCGGGGTTTCCTCATGCGGCGCGCCGAGCAGCGGGTGCGGCCAGCGGGCGCCGAGCCAGGTCGCGTGCAGGTGGGCATCGTTGACGCCGGGCAGGACCGCGCGGCCGGCGAGGTCGAGGACTTCGGTGCCCGGTCCGATGTGGCCGGTCAGGTCGTCGCCCACCGCGGTGACGCGCCCGGCCCGGACGGCGAGGCCACCGGTCACCGCGCCGTCTGCGTCGAAGGTGTGCACCACTCCGCCGTGGACCACCAGGTCCGCCGGGTGGATCCGTTGCGCCGTCATGGTTTCCTCCCGGACCTGGACTTTTTCTTCCACGACTGTAGACTAAAAAGATGGCCCTGCCCACCCACACGGAAGCCGCCGTTCTCACCGGCCACCGCGCGCCCCTCGAGCTGCGCGAACTCCCCCTGCCGGCGGACCCGGAACCCGGCGCCGCCCTCGTCCGGCTCACCTGCACCACGTTGTGCGGCACCGACGTCCACCTCTGGTCGGGGGAAATGAGCCTCCCCGGCATGCTGCCGATGGTGCTGGGCCACGAAATGGTCGGCGAAGTCGTCGCCACCGGCCCCGGCACCACCGACACCCTCGGCCGCGAAATCAAGCCCGGCGACCGCATCGGCTGGTCCGAGTCGACGTGCGGGAAGTGCCACGGCTGCACGATCCTGCGCGAGCCGGTCGCCTGCGAACACCGCGGCTACGGCTTCCTCCAGCGCGCCGACCGGTTCCCCCACGCGACCGGGGGCCTCGCTCGCCACTGCTACGTCACCCCGGGCGCGGCGAAGCTGCTGCTGCCCGACGACGTCGAGGACACCTGGGCTTCGATGTCCGGCTGCGCGGGCAAAACCGTGCTGCGCGCGGTCGCCCGCTCCGGCGGCATCCGTCCGAACGCGACGGTCGTGGTCCAGGGCGCGGGCGCGCTCGGCGTGTTCGCCACGGCGGTCGCGCGGCTGTGCGGCGCCGGGGTGGTGATCACCGTCGGCGGGCCCGGCTCGCGCCTGGCGGCGGCCGAGCGGTTCGGGGCGACTGCGACCGTCGACGTCGACTCCACCCCCGAAGAGCGCATCGAACGGGTCCGCGAACTCACCGGCGGTCGCGGCGCCGACCACGTCTTCGACTTCGCGGGCGGCCCGACGATCGGCGCGGAGGCCGTCGCCTTCGCCGCCCAGCGCGGGACGGTCGCGATCGTCGGTACGACCGGGCCGGTGCCCTCCCCCGTGCCGCTGGGCACGGTGATGGGCAAGGAGCTGACGATCGCCGGCTCGCTCAACGGCGACATCGCCGACTACCACCGCTCGGTCGAGTTCTTCCGCGCCTTCGCCGGCCGGCTGCCGTGGCACGAGCTGTTCAGCGCGCCGGTCGGCCTGGCCGGCGCGTCCGCCGCCGTCGAGTCGATGTCCCGGCTCGGCGAGCTCAAAGCCGTCATCGATCCCCGACTGCCCTAGGAGGGTTCTCGTGCGCATCCCCCAGCGCCGCATCGGCCGCGACGGGCCGGCCACCGGCGTCCTGTCCCTCGGCTCCTGGCACACCTACGACCGGATGGACTTCCGCGAAGCCGTTTCCCTGCTGCAGACGGCCATCGAGGCCGGGATCACCCTGTTCGACGTCGGCGTCTACGGCCTGCCCGGTGCCCCGCCGGTGTTCACCGACGTGCTGTTCTCGGCGATGGTGCGGGCCGCCGGCCTGCGCCGCGAGGACTACCTGCTGTCCGCGAAGCTCTGGCTGGAGGGCTACCCCGAGCACAGCCTGCGCGCGCAGCTGGAGAACGCTTTCTTCCGCGCCGGCGTCTCGCACGCGGACCTGGTGATCCTCGGCGACCTCCGCCGCGACGACACCGACCTGCACGCACTCGTCACGGACCTCGCCGCGCTGCACTCGGCCGGGCTGATCGGGCAGTGGGGCGTCAACAACTGGTCGGCGTCGGCGATCAAGGAGGTGCACGGCTTCGCCGTCGCCGACGGCGTTCCCGGGCCCGCGATCGCCCAGCTCAAGTACAGCGTCGCGCGCCGGTCCATTCCGGACGGCGAGCCGTTCTCGTCGGTCTTCTCCCGCGGGGTGTCCCTGCAGGCTTCGGACGTCTTCGAGGGCGGGGTCCTGCTCGGGAAGGGCGGCCGCCAGGTCGGCCGGGACCCCGGCGACGTCCGGCAGCGGATCGCGGACTCGGCCGCATCCCTCGCGAAGGTGGCCGCGAGCGTCGGGGCGACGCCGGCGCAGCTGTGCCTCGCGTTCACCCTCACCCACCCGGCGAACACGACGACGTTGTTCGGCGCCACCAGCGTCAAGCAGCTCGAAGACAACCTGGCGGCGGTCGCGCTCGTCGAGCGCGTCGGCGCGGCCGACCTGCGCGCGCTGGTCGAGCCGTTCTGGGCCGACCGCGACGCCGTCGATCCGGAGGGCCCGTGATCGAACTGTCCGCCGAAACCCTGGCCGAAGTCCGCGCGTCGCTGCGCAACCCCACGCCGGAGGAGGCGATCGGGGACCGGGACATCTTGTGGTCGGACCACGTCCTCGACGGCGGCGTGGCCGTCACGGTCCTGCGCCCCCGGCACGCGCGGCCGGACGCGCCCGGGCTGTACAGCATCCACGGCGGCGGCATGGTGCTCGACGACCGCTTCGCCGACCTGCCGCGGCTGGTGCCGCTGATCGAGGAGTTCGGGTTCGTCTGCGCGACCGTCGAGTACCGGCTCGCGCCCGAGCACCCGCACCCCGTGCCGCTCGAAGACTGCTACGCCGGTCTGGTCTGGTTCGCGGAAACGTTCGGCTTCGAGCGGCTGATCGTGGGTGGCGGCAGCGCGGGTGGCGGGCTGAGCGCGGGAGTCGCGCTGCTCGCGCGGGACCGGGGCGGGCCGGCGCTGGCCGGGCAGCTGCTGCTGTGCCCGATGCTCGACGACCGGACGTCGGCGGACCTCCCGGATCTCGTGTGGACGCGGGAGGCCAACGACTTCGGCTGGCGGAGCCTGCTGGCCGGGCAGACCTCGCCGTACGCGGCTCCGGCGCGGATGGCCGACCTCAGCGGGCTGCCCCCGGCGTTCGTCGAGGTCGGCGGGGCCGAGCTGTTCCGCGACGAAGACGTCGCCTACGCCCAGCGGCTCGCCCAGGCGGGGATCCCGACCGAGCTGCACGTCTGGGCGGAGGCCCACCACGGCTTCGACCGCTTCGCCCCGGAGGCGGAGGTGACCCGCGCGGCCCTGGCGGCGCGGTCCTCCTGGTTCCGCCGGCTCCTCGACGACCCAGGGGTCGTGAGTGTTCAGTCGGGTTAGAACCCTACTGAACACTCACGAGCTGGCCCCGAGGATGAAGCGCGCGGCCTGCTCGCCGACCAGGACCGCCGGCGCGTTGGTGTTGCCCGTCGTCACCCGGGGCAGCACCGACGCGTCGGCGACGAGCAGGCCGTCGAACCCGTGCACCGCCAGCCGCGGGTCGACGACCGCGTCGGCGCCGGTGCCCATCCGGCAGGTGCCGACCTGGTGGTGGTACGTGATCGCGGTCCGCCGCACGTACTCCCGGACGTCGTCGCCCGGCGCCGGGTACAGCGGCCGCGCGCCCCACTCCTTCGCGAGCGCCGGGGCGCGGCCGACCTCGAGGCACTGCTCGACCGACGCCACCAGGCTCTCGAAGTCCGCCGTCGCCGACAACGCCGCGAGGTCGATCAGCGGCGACCTGTCCGGCGCCAGCCGCAGGCTCCCCCGGCTCTCTGGCGACACCATCCCGGCCATCAGCGAAAAGCCCGTCGGCGGCCCGGACATCCACGGCTCGTACATCGGCACGCTGAAGCAGATCGGCTGCGTGTCCGGCACCGCGAGCCCGGCCCGGCTGCGCCAGAACCAGTGCACCTGCGTCACCGGGCGGCCCGGCGACGGCGAGACCTCGCGCGACGTCGAGAAGATCACCGGGGAGAGCAGGTGATCGTGCAGGTTGCGCCCGACTCCGGGCAGGTCCGCGACGACGTCGATGCCGAGCGCGGCCAGCTCGTCCGCCGGGCCGACGCCGCTGCGCAGCAGGATCGCGGGCGAAGCCAGCGCACCCGCCGCGAGCACCACCAAGTCGGCGGAAAGCTCCCGCCGCACCCCGTCGAGGGAGACCTCGACACCGGTCACGCGGGAGCCGGAGAACCGCAGCCGGTGCACCAGCGCTCCCGTGTGGACGGTCATCCGCGAAGCGACCGGCGCACCGTAGGCGTGCCAGGTGTTGAAGCGCCGCCCGCCGCGCAAGGTGATCCGCTCGACGGACACCCCGTCCAGGGTTCCGCTGTTGTAGTCCGGGTTGTACGGCACGCCCATCGAGCGGCAGGCGTCCACTATGGACTGCTGGACCGGGTGCAGCGGCTCGTTCGGCACCACCTCGAGGAGGTCCTTCTCGATCCGGTCGAACACGGGCTCGACGTCGGCCCAGCTCCAGCCGGGCAAGCCCCAGCCGTCGTAGTCGGCGGGCGCGCCGCGGACCCAGATCATCGCGTTGAGCGCGTGCGAGCCGCCGAGGACCTTGCCGCGCGGCAGGTGCAGCCGCCGGCCCGCCGCGTGCTCCTGCGGGACGGTGTACAGGTCCCAGTCCTCGGGCCCGTGCCACAGCTCCCCCGCCCGCGCGGGGTCGTGGATCGCCGGGTTGACGTCCTCGCCACCCGCCTCCAGCAGCGTCACCGCCGCGCCCGCGTCGACCAGCCGCCGCGCCACCACCGAACCGGCCGAGCCGGCGCCCACCACGATCACGTCCATGCGCTCCAGCCTCGCGCGTGGCCCGGAATCCCCGTGACATCCCTTCGCGGTCGGTCAACGGGCGTGCGGGAGCGGACAAGACCCACGGCGCCCGGCCGCCCGATACTCGGCTCACCCCAGGCCGAGGAGGACAACGGGATGGCGACACGCCTCTGCATCGACGGACAGTGGACCGAGGCCGGCGGCGACGCGCTCCCGACCCGGGACCCCGCGACCGGCCGGGTCATCGAAGAGGTCGGCACGGCTTCGCGGGCTGACGTCGACGCCGCCGTCGCGGCCGCCCGCCGCGCGCTCACCGCGCCGGAGTGGGCCGGGCTCCTCCCGGTCCAGCGCGCCGCGCTGCTGTTCCGGCTCGCCGACCTCGTCGAGCGGCACCACGAAGAGCTGGCCCGGCTGGAGACGCTCGACCAGGGGCAGCCGATCGGGGTCTCCCGGCAGGTGAGCGTGACCGGCACGGCGGAGCACTTCCGCTACTTCGCGGGCTGGGTGACGAAGCTGCAGGGCACCACGAACCCGGTGTCCTTCCCGGACACCCTGCACTACACCCGCCGCGAGCCGGTCGGGGTGAACGCGCTGATCACGCCGTGGAACTTCCCGCTGATGATCCTCGCCTGGAAGCTCGCGCCGGCGCTGGCCACCGGCAACACGGTGGTGATCAAGCCCAGCGAGGTGACGCCGCTGACGAGCATCCGCCTGGTCGAGCTGGTCCACGAAGCCGGGATCCCGGCGGGCGTGGTCAACCTCGTCACCGGCGACGGCGCGGTCGGCGCGCTGCTGACCGAGCACCCGGACGTGGACCACGTCTCCTACACCGGGTCCACCGCCGTCGGGAAGCTGATCACCGCGGCGAGCGCGGCCTCCAACCTGAAGCGGCTCACGCTCGAACTCGGCGGGAAGGCCCCCAGCATCATCGCGGCCGACGCCGACATCGACGCCGCCGTCGCGGGCAACCTCGCCGGCGCGACGCTCAACACCGGTCAGGTCTGCGCCGCGTACACGCGCTTCTACGTCGACCGCAAGCGCGAGCAGGAGTTCGTCGAGAAGATGGCGCGCGGCCTGGAAGGGCTGCGGCTCGGGCCGGGCACCGAGGAGACCACGCAGCTCGGCCCGCTGGTGTCGGCCAAGCACCGCGAACACGTCGACTTCCTGGTCGGCACCGGCCGCGACCAGGGCGCCGACCTGGTCACCGGCGGGAACCCGGTCGACGGCGACGGCTACTTCTACACCCCGACGCTCTTCGCCGGGGTCCGCGACGACATGGCGATCATGCGCGAGGAGATCTTCGGCCCGGTGCTGGCCGTGACGGCCTACGACGACGGCGACGAGCCGCTCGCCCGCGCCAACGACACCGAGTACGGGCTCGCGGCGACGGTCTGGACCCGCGACCTGCGCACGGCCCAGCGCTACGCCGACGGCATCCGGGCCGGCGCGGTCTTCGTCAACATGCCGCCGATCCCGGACATGGCGGCGCCGTGGGGCGGCTACAAGGCCTCCGGCTGGGGTCGCGAAATGGGCCCCTGGGCGCTCGACGCCTACACCGAGACCAAGTCCGTCTGGCTCCACTACGGCGGGTGAAAGGGGGTTTCCCCACGCCGCAGATCGTATATTATTTAAGATACCTTCTCCGAACCGGCAGGCAGGACCACGGATGACGACCCTCCCGCAGCGGCCCGGCAAGATCATCGCGCTGCACCTCAACTACCGCTCCCGCGCCGCCCAGCGCGGCCGGGTGCCGGCCCAGCCGTCGTACTTCCTCAAGCCGCCGACGTCCGTGGCGGCGAGCGGCGCCGCGCTCGAACGCCCGGCCGGAACCGAGCTGCTGGGCTTCGAAGGCGAGATCGCACTGGTCATCGGCCGCACCGCCCGCCGCGTCACGCCCGAAGAAGGCTGGTCGTACGTCGGCGGGGTCACCGCCGCCAACGACTTCGGCGTCTACGACCTCCGCTACGCCGACAAGGGCAGCAACCTGCGTTCGAAGGGCGGCGACGGCTTCACCCCGCTCGGTCCCACGGTCCTGCCCGCCGACGACGTCGACCCGGCCGCACTGCGCCTGCGGACCTGGCTCAACGGCGAACTGGTCCAGGAGGACACCACCGGCGACCTGCTCTTCGATTTCGGACGGCTGGTCGCCGACCTCTCGCAGCTGATCACCCTCGAACCCGGCGACGTCGTCCTGACCGGCACGCCCGCGGGCGCGTCGGTCGCCATCCCCGGCGACGTCGTCGAGGTCGAGGTCGACACCGACGGGCACAGCACCGGGCGGCTGGTGACCCCGATCGTCGAAGGGACCGTCCCGTTCGGACCGTACGGCGCCCTCCCCCGCGCCGACGAGCAGCAGCGAGCGGACGCGTACGGCACGGTCGAACCGGCCTTCGAACTCACGCCGGAGCTGCGCGCGAAGATCGAGTCAGTCGGCACCGCGACGCTGTCCGCGCAACTGCGCAAGCGCGGCTACAACGCCGTGTCCATCGACGGTCTCACCTCGACCCGGCCCGGTGCCCGGCTGACCGGCCGGGCCCGGACCCTGCGCTACCTGCCCTACCGCGAGGACCTGTTCAAGGCCCGCGGCGGCGGCTACAACGCGCAGAAGCGCGCGATCGACGCGCTCGGCCCCGGCGACGTCCTCGTCATGGAGGCCCGCGGCGAACGCGGCACCGGGACCGTCGGCGACATCCTCGCGCTGCGGGCGCAAGTGCGGGGCGCGGCCGGGATCGTCACCGACGGCGGGGTGCGCGACCTCGCCGCGGTGTCCGCTTTGGACATTCCCACCTACCACGCGGGCCCGCACCCCGCGGTGCTCGGCCGCCGGCACGTGCCGTGGGACATCGACGTCGCGATCGCCTGCGGTGGCGCGGCCGTCTGCCCTGGCGACGTGATCGCCGGCGACGCCGACGGGGTGCTGGTCATCCCGCCAGACCTGGTCGAAGAGGTCGTCGACGCCGCGATCGAGCAGGAGCTGCAGGAGACGTTCATCGCCGAGCAGGTCGCCGCCGGCGAGCGCGTCGAAGGCCTCTACCCGATGGACGAGCACTGGCGCGGGAGGTACGCCGCATGGCTCGCGAAACGGTGAACGGCACCGCGATGAGCAAGTCGCGGATCGCCTACGAGTGGATCAAGGCCCGGATCGCCGACGGCACCTTCTCCCCCGGCTACCGCCTCGTCCTCGGCCAGCTCGCCCAGGAGCTCGGCGTCAGCGTCGTCCCGATCCGCGAAGCGATCCGCCTGCTGGAAGCCGAAGGGCTGGTGACCTTCGAGCGCAACGTCGGCGCGCAGGTCGCGATGGTCGACGAAAGCGAGTACCAGCACACGATGCAAACCCTCGCGCTGGTCGAGGGTTACGCCGCCGCGCTCGCCGCCCCCGTGCTGCCGCCCGGCGCGCTGGCCGAGGCCCGTGCGCTGAACGCCGAGCTGGCGGACTGCCTCGGGCACTTCGAACCGGCCCGGTTCACCGGGCTCAACCGCGACTTCCACGCGGTGCTGTTCGGCGCCTGCCCCAACCCGCAGGTCCTCGACCTGGTCCGGCGCGGCTGGGACCGGCTGAGCGGCCTGCGCACCTCGACGTTCAGCTTCGTGCCCGGCCGGGCCCGCGAGTCCGTCGCCGAGCACGAAGCCATCCTCGCCCTGCTCGAGTCCGGCGCGCCCGCCGCCGAGGTCGAACAGGCCGTCCGCGCCCACCGGCTGGCCACCCTGGACGCGTTCCTCGCCTACCGCCGCCACTGACCCAGAAGGGAAACCCATGCGCTTCCGTTCCGATCCCCAGGCCGTCCGCGGGTCGATCGCGCCGCTGATGACGCCGTTCACCGCCGAGGGAGCTGTCGACCACGGCGGGCTCGAGAACCTCGTGCGCTGGCAGCTCGCCTCGGGCTCGCACGGCATCTCGATCGGCGGCTCCACCGGCGAACCCGGCTCCCAGACCGTCGCCGAGCGCGCCGAAGCGATCCGCACGGTGGCCGCCGCGGTCGGCGACCGCGTCCCGTTCGTGCCGGGCACCGGTTCGGCGAAGCTCGACGAGACCTTGGAGCTGACGGGCCTCGCCCAGGACGCCGGGATCGACGCCGCGCTCGTCATCACGCCGTACTACGCGCGGCCCACCCAGGACGCGCTGTTCGTCTGGTACCGCACGGTCTGCCGGGAGTTCCCGGACCTGCCGATCATCGCCTACAACGTGCCCAGCCGGACCGCGGTCGACCTCGCGCCGGAGACCGTCGCGCGGCTGTTCCGCTCCTGCGAGAACTTCGTCGGGATCAAGGAGACGACGAAGGACTTCGAGCACTTCTCCCGCGTGCTGCACCTGTGCGGCCGCAGCCTGCTCGTGTGGTCGGGAATCGAGCTGCTGTGCCTGCCGCTGCTGGCCCTCGGCGGCGCCGGGTTCGTCAGCGCGACGGCCAACATCGCCCCGGCCGCCTGCGCGGAGATGTACACCGCGTGGCAGTCCGGCGACCACGAACGGGCGCGGGAACTCCACTACGGCCTGCACCCGCTGGTCGACCTGCTGTTCGTCGAGACGAACCCGGCGCCCGGGAAGTGGGTGCTCGAACAGCGCGGGCTCATCGCGTCCGGTCACGTGCGGCCGCCGCTGATCACCCCGACCGACGCCGGCATCGCGCGGATCAAGGACCTGATGGCCGAAGGGGCCCCCTACCTCAGCCCGGTCGAGGGCTTCACCGTGGAAGGAAAGCAATGAGCCACTACGTCCCGGACGGACTCCCGGGCGAGCTGAAGCACTACATCGGCGGCGAGCTGGTCGACAGCGTGTCGGGCAAGACGTTCGACGTGCTCGACCCGGTGTCCAACACCCCGTACGTCACGGCGGCCGCGGGCCAGGCCGAAGACGTCGACCGCGCGGTCGCCGCCGCGCGCACGGCGTTCACCGACGGGCCGTGGCCGCGCATGCTGCCCCGGGCGCGGGCCCGGGTGCTGAACAAGATCGCCGACGCCGTCGAAGCGCAGGACCAGCGGCTGGCCGAGCTGGAGACGTTCGACACCGGCCTGCCGATCACCCAGGCGCTCGGGCAGGCCCAGCGCGCGGCCGAGAACTTCCGGTTCTTCGCCGACCTCGTCGTCGCCCAGGCCGACGACACCTACCAGGTGCCCGGGCGGCAGGTGAACTACGTGCACCGCAAGCCGGTCGGGGTCGCCGGGCTGATCACGCCGTGGAACACGCCGTTCATGCTGGAGAGCTGGAAGCTCGCGCCGGCGCTGGCGTCGGGCTGCACGGTGGTGCTCAAGCCGGCCGAGTTCACGCCGCTGTCGGCGAGCCTGTGGGCGGAGATCTTCGCCGGCGCCGGGCTGCCCGACGGGGTCTTCAACCTGGTCAACGGCTTCGGGGAGGAGGCGGGCGACGCGCTGGTCAAGCACCCCGACGTCCCGCTGATCTCGTTCACCGGCGAAACCACGACCGGGCAGACGATCTACCGCAACTGCGCGGCGCACCTCAAGGGCATGTCGATGGAGCTGGGCGGCAAGTCCCCGGCCATCGTGTTCGCCGACGCCGACCTCGACGCGGCCCTCGACTCGACGCTCTTCGGCGTGTTCTCCCTCAACGGCGAGCGCTGCACCGCGGGCAGCCGGATCCTCGTCGAGCGCGCGATCTACGACGAGTTCTGCGCGCGGTACGCCGAGCGGGCGCGGAACATCGTCGTGGGCGACCCGCACGACCCGGCCACCGAGGTCGGCGCGCTGGTGCACCCCGAGCACTACGACAAGGTGATGCGCTACGTCGAGCTGGGCAAGTCCGAAGGCCGGCTGCTGGCCGGGGGCGGGCGTCCGTCCGGTTTGGACAGCGGCAACTACGTGGCGCCGACCGTGTTCGCCGACGTGCCGCCGACCGCGCGGATCTTCCAGGAAGAGATCTTCGGGCCGGTCGTCGCGCTGACGCCGTTCGACACCGAAGCCGATGCGCTGGCGCTCGCCAACGACGTCAAGTACGGGCTGGCCGCGTACCTCTGGACGTCGAACCTGCAGCGGGCGCACACCTTCGCGCAGTCGGTCGAGGCCGGGATGGTCTGGCTGAACTCGCACAACGTCCGCGACCTGCGGACGCCGTTCGGTGGGGTCAAGGCGTCCGGCCTCGGCCACGAAGGCGGCTACCGCTCGCTCGACTTCTACACCCACCAGCAGGCGATCCACGTCTCGCTCGGGCCGGTGCACACCGCCCGCTTCGGCACCGTCCAGAAGGGACAGTCATGACCGCAACGCCGCCGGACGTCATCCGCTGCGCGTACGCCGAGCTCGTCGTCACCGATCTGGTGGCGTCGCGGGAGTTCTACGTCGACGTGCTCGGGCTGGTCGTCACCCACGAAGACGCCGACGCGCTGTACCTGCGGGCGTTCGAGGAGTACCTCCACCATTCACTGGTGCTGCGCAAGGGATCGGCGCCCGCGCTGGGCGTGCTGGCCTACCGGGTGCGCGCGCCCGGCGACCTCGATCTGGCCGAGGCGTACTACCGCGAGCTGGGCGTGCGGGTGGAACGCCGTCCGGCGGGCGCCACGCGCGGCATCGGCGAGGCGGTGCGGATCCTCGACCCGCTCGGGTTCCCGGTGGAGTTCTTCCACGAGGCCGAGCACGTCGAGCGGTTCACGCAGCGCTACGACGTCCACGGAGCCGGCGCACTGTCGCGGTTGGACCACTTCAACCTCGACACCCCGGACGTCCCGGCGGCCCGGAAGTACTACGAAGGCCTGGGTTTCCGCGTGTCGGAGGACATCCAGGACGACGAGGGCACGGTGTACGCGGCCTGGCTGTTCCGCAAGCCGACGGTCCACGACGTCGCGCTGACCGGCGGCGACGGCCCGCGGCTGCACCACATCGCGTTCGCCTCGCACGAGCGGCACCAGATCCTGCACATCTGCGACCACCTGGGCGCCCTGCGGAAGTCCGGCATGATCGAGCGCGGCCCGGGCCGCCACGGCGTGTCGAACGCGTTCTACCTGTACGTGCGCGATCCCGACGGGCACCGCATCGAGATCTACACCCACGACTACTACACCGGCGACCCGGACAACCCGGTGATCACCTGGGACGTCCACGACAACCAGCGCCGCGACTGGTGGGGCAACCCGGTGGTGCCGAGCTGGTACACCGACGCGTCGGTGGTGCTGGACCTCGACGGTGCCGTCCAGCCGGTCCTCGCCCGGTCCGAGCCGCGCGAAGCCGACGTCACGATCGGCGCGGACGGGTTCTCCTTCAGCACCGGGGAGGCGGAGTTCAAGCTGGGCGAGCAGGTGTGAGCCACCGGGAGAACCACTCGCGCGTGCGGTGCAGGACGTCGATCTGGTGGTCGCGGCCGCGGATCGAGTGGTTCTCCCCGGGGTAGACGACGAACTCGTGCTCGCGGTCGCGCAGGGCGTCGTGCAGGAGTTCGGCCTGCGAGAGCGGGACGTTGGTGTCGGCCTCGCCGTGCAGGATGAGCACGGGTGTCCGGATCCGGTGCGCGTGGGTGATCGGGCTGTTGTCCTTCCCACCGAGCGCGGCCTCGAACCGGCTGTGCTCCCCCGTCTCGGCGAGGAGCGGCCAATCGATGACCCCGGCCAGGACGACGGCAGCCTTGAAGCGATCGGTTTGTCCGACGGCCCAGGCGGCGAGGAAGCCCCCGTGGCTCCCGCCCCCGATCCCGAGCCGGCCTTCGTCGGCGACCTCGCGTTCCACGAGCAGGCCGATGCCGGCTTCGACGTCACCCCACTCCGCCCCGCCGACGTCCCCGGCGACCTCGGCGGCGAAGGCGTGCCCCCGGCCCATGCTGCCCCGCGGGTTCGGCAGGAAGACGGCGAACCCGGCGGCGGCGAGCCACTGGCCGGAGGGGTACCAGCTCAGGTTGAGGCGGTCGGCGAAGCGGTCGTACGGGCCGCCGTGGACGAGCGTGACCAGGGGGAACGGGCCGTCCGCCTTTCCCGGCGGGAGGACGAGGAGGCCGTCGAGGTCGGTGCCGTCTTTCGCTTGGTAGTGCAGGCGTTCTTGGGTGCCCCAGCGGATTCCCGTGGGCCCGGTGCGGCTGATCGTGCGGTGCGTCCGGACCTGTTCGGGTTCGTTGCCGGCGCTCGCGATGACGGCGAAGGTGCCTGCGTCGGTGACGCTGAGGCCGGTCAGGGAGCCGCGGGCCCGCTCGACTTCGACGAAGGTTTCGGTGGCCGGGTCGAGGCGGCGGATCGTGGTGTCGAGGCCGTCGGCGAACAACGCGTGCGGGCCTTGTGCGAGTTCGATCGGGCAGGAGGTCATGGCGGCGGTGAGGTTGCGGTGGCCGGGGACGGCGAAGATGGCGTGGCCGCCCACGAGCCCGGGTGGGGTGAGGCCGCGGTAGGCGAGCTGCCAGGCGTTTTCGTGGCGCCACCAGATGAGGTCGGCGGCATCGAGCGCGGGGGCGCCGAGGTCTTCGGTGGCTCCGGTGGTGACGTCGACGAGGAACAGGCCAGGTTCGAAGACGCCGGGGTTGCGCTCGGCGGTTGACCAGGTGAGGACGGCGAGGGTTTGGCCGTCGGGCCTCGGGGCGACTTCGCGGACGTGGTGGTGACCGAGGTCGGCGGCTGGGCGGACGGCGCGGGTGGGGAGGTCGAGCAGCCAGAGCCGATCGGGACGGGGATCGGTGGGCTGGTGCGGGACATCGAGACCCGATGGCTCGTTGTCCGCGGCACCCGGGCCGATCAGCGCCACCGCCGTTCCGTCCGGCAGAGGCGCGAAGTCCGTAAGCCCGCCAGGCAACTCCGTCACACGCTCGGCCGCACCCCCACTCAAGCCGACCCGGTACAACTGCGCGTCCGAAAGGAAGAACAGCGACCCCGAGTCCGGCGCCCACCTCGGCCCACTGTCATCTGCCGTGCCGGGGGTCAACCGCCGGGGTGGCTCGGTGCCGTCGGCTCGGGCCAGCCACACGGTGCTCGTCCGGCGACCGCCTACCCACCCGACCGGGCACGTCACGAAAGCCACCCACCGGCCGTCCGGGGAAAGGCTGGGCTCGGCCGGGATCTCGCGGTCGACCACTGCCTGTGCTGTCAGCTCGCGTTCGGTCACCGGGTCCAGTCTGCCCGGGTTCCGCTCCGGCCGGCCACCACCGAACCCATCCACCGGCGCACCCGGCAAGATCGTCTGGGCCCTGGTCCCGGTCCGCCTGTTCCGCTGACTCACCCCGTCCGCACGCCCACGAGATCGCCCCGCGACCGCACCTTCAGCTTCCGCAGCACGTTGGCCACGTGCTGTTCGACCGTGCGCCGGGACAGGAACAGCACCTCCGCGATCTCGCGGTTCGTGTGGCCGTCGGTGAGCAAGCGGGCCACGTCGCGCTCGCGTGGGGACAGTTCGTCGCCGTAGCCGCGGCGGCCGCGGCGGGAGGGGGCCGTCGCGCCCGTGGAGCGGAACGT